>NZ_JAVRCS010000032.1:0-62800 GCF_034530635.1 Nostoc sp. EspVER01 | reverse complement strand
CGATATTCCCCCTCAAGTGTCCCCTTTGTCAATACCCTGCCACCTGAATCCTTACAGTTTTACGTCAAGTTATCTGTATTAGCTGCGATTGCAAAGAAAAATTAACACTAAAGACTATCTCAAACCTTTGGAGCCGTGAGCGTTTTTGTCTTTATTCATTCAGAGAGGTTACAGGCGTGGTACAGAGTGGATGCTCAGTGTAAAGCTTTTGCTGGAGTATATGAAGATATTACTTTATAGCGATGTTATAGTGCGATCGCAGAAATTTACTGATAAATAAAAATTAAAAGCGAACAAATATCACAATACAAAATTATTACTTTGGGGATCTAATAGGCAGAATAACCCACTACAGTTCTAACCGATGTGTCTCCGGCAACGAAGTAAAAAAAGGCTCCCAAAAGCCTCGCAATCTCGCGTATTTAAAAAAAGCAGATGCGTGTTACTGTTTTAATCTCATTGTCTTCCCTTCGCGCCTTTTCCTATGCATCTGCACTATTTACACCCCCAACACCTTGAAGAATTAGTCAAGAGTAGTGGTATAGACTTACACTTAGTGCATCTCAATTTTAGGTCGCTCCAAGGTGTAACAGCTTATGAGTACCTCTTGATTTCTGAGCTACTCCCCCGCACCAATACCGGAATGGTGAAAGCCGGATGGTTACAGCGTTATGCTCACATCACAGAAGGTGGTTGGTGGTGTTCTGGACTAGACCCTCTGAATAATTGGCAAATGATGGAATGGGGATGCTTTAAGCCAAACCAACCCCGACAAAACCACAATGGCAAATCCATCAAGTACGAGCATCCCCCCAGCACACCAACGCGGGTGTTTTGTTTGCGGGTAACGTTGCAAGTGTGGCAGCAAGTCGCTGGGCGTTACAATCTGGTCATGCCTGAAAATATCACCATTACTCCTGATGGCGAAGCTAGAGGCTTTTGGCAATGGGTGATGCAACAGAACATTCCCCTCATTATCTGCGAGGGTGTGAAGAAAGCAGCTACGTTGTTGACGCAAGGATATGTAGCCATTGCCATTCCCGGAATTACCAGTGGTTATCGGGTTGTGAAAGATGAATTTGGTAAAGTTACCCGTCGTCAGCTAATTCCCGATTTAGCTGCGTTTGCAATTACAAAGCGCAGTTTTTACATTTGCTTTGATTTTGAAATTCAATCCAAGACAATTGCTGCTGTAAATAATGCTATTTCTCAACTTGGCTGTTTATTCCAACAAAAAAATTGCCCTGTAAAAGTCATCGAACTTCCAGGAATAGAAAAAGGAGTTGATGAGTTTATTGTTGCTAAGGGTGCAAATAGTTTCGATAAAGTTTATCGCCAAAGTGTTGATTTAGAAATTTATCTTGCTCAAACCAAACCCCACACCGAGTTAAGCCTTCCTGCGGCACTTACCTTCAACCGTCCTTATATAGGTGAGATACCTTTCCCCACCTCTGGATTAGTAGGAGTCAAATCAGCGAAAGGAACGGGGAAAACTACGGCATTGCAAGGCGTTGTTCAACAAGCAAAAAGTAGAAATCAACCCGTTTTGTTAATTACTCACAGAATCCTACTTGGACGATTCTTATGTGAAAAAATTGGTATTCAATGGGGAACGCATAAAGAAGATGGCGACAAAAAGATTAATAAAACACTTACCCCCGCTCCTCCCATACTGCGCTCTCTCTTTCCTCAGCAATCCCTCGGCTTGTGTGTTGATTCAATTTGGAAACTTAACCCAGAAAATTGGCGGGGAGCAATAGTAATTTTAGATGAAGTGGAGCAATCTTTATGGCATCTTTTAAACAGTAATACTTGTAAGCATAAGCGGGTAAAAATCTTAAAACTATTCCAGCAACTTATTGCAACAGTTTTAACTAGTGGGGGATTGGTAATTGCCCAAGATGCTGATTTATCAGATGTTTCACTTGAATATTTGCAGGGATTGGCAGGAATTAAATTAACACCTTGGGTAGTTCTCAATCAGTGGAAGCCTCAACAAGGTTGGGATATAACTTTTTATGATTCACCGAACCCAACACCGCTAATTCACCAACTAGAATTGGATTTACTCGCTGGACGTAAATGTTATGTTACTACCGATAGTCGGGCTGGGCGTTATAGTTGTGAAACAATTGAACGTTATCTGAAAGAACGGCTACAAAAATTACGGCGACAATTTCCTAAAACTCTAGTAGTTAGTAGTCACACTACAAACACACCTGGACACGCAGCAGTTGATTTTATTGCAGCTATTAACCAAAAAATCTCTGAATATGACGGCGTTTTTGTTACCCCTAGTCTTGGTACAGGAATTAGTATTGATGTCCAACATTTCGACCGGGTTTATGGCATTTTTCAAGGGGTAATTCCTGACTCGGAAGCAAGACAAGCGTTAGCAAGAGTCCGGGATGATGTACCGCGTGTTGTCTGGTGTGCTAAACGAGGTATTGGTCTAATTGGTAGTGGGAGTACAAATTATCGCTTGTTATCTGATTGGTATCAAGAAAATCAAAAAGAAAACTTAGCTTTGCTGAGTCCCCTACATAAAATAGATGTGGATTTACCCTTAGTTTATGACCCAATTCATTTGCGAACTTGGGCAAAGTTATCTGCAAGGGTAAATGCTTCTATTCGCCTTTACCGACAATCAATGCAAGATGGTTTGATTGCTGATGGACATCAAATTCAGGTGCGGAGTAATGCCGTTCACAATAATATTATTCGAGATTTACGTCTGGCATTTTTGGCAACTGATGCCGATGATTTAGCTACCCGCAAAAGGTTAATTTTAGAAATTGTTAAAGTTCAAAAAGATTGGGCACAAAGCCGTCAAAAAGCTAAAGAAATTAAACGTAAAATTAAAGAAATTAAGCAGCAGAATCAATTATCGGTAGCATCTGCTGTAGCTAATGCTAAAGATATTGATTATGTGGAGTATGAGCAGTTATTAGTTAAGCATTCCCTAACGGATGGAGAACGCAACCAAATTAATAAATATGTTCTTAGACAAAGATATGGTGTAGAAATTACTCCTTGGCTGAAATTGCAGGATGAACAAGGATATTATCGTCAGTTATTAATCCACTATTATTTAACTCACGAAAGCGAATATTTTCACGTTAGAGATGAGCAAGAGTGGCATCAGCAATTGTCTTGGGGTGAAGGGAAAGTTTTTCTCCCAGATTTAAAAACTTATACGCTCAAGGTTGAAGCTATGAGAGCTTTAGGAATGCTTCAGTTTCTCGAAGAAAAACGCGAATTTAATGAAAACGACACAGATTTGATATTGCTGAAAAATATTGCTTTCCAGCATAGTAAGCATATTAAAAGAGCGCTTGGTATTAATTTGGTCGGCGAGAAAGAGCAAGTTTCAGCAATAAAAATACTTGGTCGATTGCTAAATTTGTTGGGTTTGAAGCTAAAACGAGTGAATCAGGTTTATCAAATTGATTTAGAAACACTATATGATGGCAGGGAGAAAATATTTGCTGTTTGGCATCAACGAGATGAGTTAATGTTGGCTCATGTTAAGAGTGTTGGTTATGAATTGCCTGATTATTCTTCAGACTGGAAGTTTGAAATTATGCAAACGAAGTCTGAAAAGGCTAACCAGATGGTGTCTATGCCTACTCTTCCGTTATCAGCGATATAGCAATCCTGAATTATTTGTGAGAATTGCAAAGTGTAGATGATTGGTATTTCAAGACGCGATAAATCGCGTCTCTACAATTGGGTTTTGGGCATTGGTCTTTGCCTAATTGGAATAATTTTCAAAATATATCGTTAACAATCCTGATGCTTTAGGCTAGATAATGTCAAAAGCCAAAAAAATTATATGAATGCGGAAGATTTTTTCAACCAAGGATTAAAGCATAATCTACAAGGGGAGTATCAAGCCGCGATCGCAGCTTACACCCAAGCAATCAAGCTAAATCCTGATTATGCCGAAGCTTACCATAATCGAGGGCTGATTTTAAGTGGTCAACTCAAAGATTATCGCACTGCGATCGCTAACTTCAATCACGCCATCGAAATCAATCCCAATTTTGCCATAGCGTATTACAACCGGGCTAATGCTCGTTACTTTTTAGCCGATTATCAAGGCGCGATCGCAGATCATAACGTAGCATTACAAATCGATCCCAATCTGGCGCAATCTTACCACAGC
Organism: Nostoc sp. EspVER01; assembly: GCF_034530635.1. NCBI lineage: Bacteria > Bacillati > Cyanobacteriota > Cyanophyceae > Nostocales > Nostocaceae > Nostoc > Nostoc sp. EspVER01. Next base: position 58,632 of record NZ_JAVRCS010000032.1, on the reverse strand, counting down.
CGTGGAAATGCCTACTTTACTTTGGAAAACTACGACAAAGCGATCGCAGATTATATCCAAACAATCGAAATGAGTACCCAATTAGCTGATAATATCAATATTGATATTGCTAATGCTTATCATAATCGCGGCGTAACTCGTTTTGAACGTGGCGATCATCAAGGGGCAATCGCAGATTTTCAACAAGCTTTACAATGGCATCCCCATTTTGCCGCAGCTTACAGCAATCGGGGTAATATTCACCAGATTTTAGGCAATTATCAGGAAGCGATCGCTGACCATAACCAAGCATTACAATTAGATCCTAACTTGGCGGAGGCTTATCATAACCGAGGTAATGCTCACTACGCTTTAGCAGATTATCAAAATGCGATCGCAGATTACAACCACGCCCTAGAAATCAATCCTAACTTTGCCGGAGCGTACTATAATCGTGGTCTGGTGCTTGCTCACCTCAAAAACTATCATCAAGCAATTGAAGACTTTAACCAAGCATTAAAGCTGAATCCTGATGATGTGCAAGCTTATTGTGAGCGTGGTCTGGTTCGTAGTAATCTTGAAGATTACAAGGGTGCGATCGCAGATTATGACCAAGCTTTACAAGAAAACCCGACTCTAGCTTTAGTATACGGCTTTCGGGCAAACGCTCGTCGGCGATTGGGAGATTATCAAGGTGCAATTGAAGATAGCAATCGCCTATTACAACTCAATCCTAGTTTAGCAGAAGGATATTGCGATCGAGCAGCGGCTCGTCGTTCTGTAGGAGATCATAAAGGCGCAATTAAAGATTACGATCGAGCATTGCAAATTAATGATAACTTAGCCGCAGCTTATTATGGTCGGAGTATTGCCCGTGAAGCTCTGCAAGATTTACAGGGAGCAATTGATGATAACACTCAAGCGATAAAGCTTGTTCCTGATTTTTCCCAAGCGTATTGCAATCGGGGAAATGCTCGTCGTCTTTTGGGGGATGAACAAGGAGCGCTCACAGATTATAATCAAGCATTAAAAATTAATCCTGATTTAATTGAAGCATATTACAACCGGGGTTCTACCCACTACGCTTTAGAAGAATATGAAAGTGCGATCGCAGATTACACCCAAGCTTTGCAAATAAATCCCCAATCTGCTGCATTTTACAGCGATCGGGCCAATGCTCGCTATGCCCTAGAAGATTATCAACACGCAATAGAAGATTACAGTCGAGCGATCGCGCTTGACCCCAGCTTTGCCGAAGACTGGTACAATCGGGGTCGTAGCCGTTCTCTGTTGGGAGATTTACAAGGAGCGCTTACAGACTTAAACCAAGCCTTACAGCGTCAGCCGAATTGGGCTTCAGCTTACATCCTTCGGGCAGATGTCTACCGGAATTTGGGAGACTCTCAAGGAGCAATTGCGGATTTCCAGAAATCCGCAGACTTGTATTATCAAGAAGGAAATATCCAGTATTACCAACAAATTATTGAACTAATTGAACAGCTTTGAAGAACCCCACCCCGCCTAACAGTGCAATTTAGACGGGGTGATTTGTCGTAAACATTTTTGTATTATTAGTTTTGTTGTATAAAAACATACTTTTATATAAGCCATGAGAAAGGCGATAAGCTAGGATTAAAATTTCTGGCTAACAGTGGAATTTTGAGAGTATCAACCAAATTCTTTCTGTTCGTTGTTGCCAAAACCAGATGCTCCCCACTCACACCCCCTATTTTTCTTGAAAATATCTGAAAATATATGAAATTTAGAACCTTCAAATATCCTTTCGCACTCATCCTAGTCAGCTTCGGTTTTTTGCAGATAGCTGATGCTCAAACTCCTGTAGCTGAAACCTCCAAGCTATCTCAAGAAGTTTCTGTACTTCGGAAACAGGGCCCAAAAGGGTTAGAAGTATTTCTTAAATCCCATGCTAAGACGTTAAATACCGCTTCTTCAGGAGCAGCTCTACCTTCCCCTGCACTTCGGCTAGCTTTAGACGAACTTTGTCAACAACGGGACTGTTACGCCTCTCGTTTGTATTGGTACACTGATATAGAACAAGCCAAAGCTGCTGCTAAAACCAGTGGTAAACCTATTCTATCTCTGCGGTTATTGGGTAGGCTGAATCAAGATTTGAGTTGTGCCAATAGTAGATTCTTCAGGGTAGCACTGTATCCGAATGTTGAAATTTCTAAGCTGCTTCAAGACCGCTTTATTTTGCATTGGCAATCAGTGCGCCCTGTACCCAAAGTAACTATTGATTTTGGCGACGGACGCAAGTTGGAGCGAACGATTACAGGCAATAGCATTCATTATGTATTGGATGCATCGGGTCGTCCAATTGATGCTATTCCAGGATTATATAGTCCCAAAGGGTTTTTGCGACAGCTACAGCAGGCTGAATTAGCAGTAAAAAATTACAGTAAACTTACACCAAGCGATCGCGAGTCTTATTTAAGAAAATACCACAGCGATCGCTTAAATTCTATCCAAGCCCAATGGGTTGCAGATTTATCCCGCCTAGGTATCCAGTCTCCCCCGAAGTTGGTAGAAATTCCCAGCAATCCCAGTCAACCACCGACAGCAGAAATAGCAAGCTCTCTAGCTGTTTCTAAAATGAGAGTTGAAACGCCAATGCTAACTGCTCTCCAGTCTGGTGCTGAACGAAATCAAAACGCCTTAGCTGAAATTACTGACCAGAAAGTTTGGGACAAAATCGCTCAACTCTATGCTGCCGATGTCAAGCTAGATCAAAACAGCATTTCTCTAATCAAAGCTAAAAAGTCTCAGTCTGTCAACACTCCAGAAGATAATTTGCCGATAATAGTGAAAAATTTTGAAGCCACAATGGCTTTAGATACAGTCAGAAATGAATATATGCTGCACAGCCAAATTCATCAATGGTTTATGCAGGGTAAGCAAACAAGGAGTGTGGAAGCGCTTAATGAACAAGTATACGGACAACTATTTTTAACTCCTAGTTCTGACCCTTGGTTGGGGCTTTTTCCCAGCGATAGCTACAGCGCCATTGATAATGATGGCATTCGTTAGTAGCTCATAAACTGATGTAAGTAAAAAGGAGTGATGAGATTTTATAGCATTGACACCTCACCCATCACTCCTCATAACTTGCGCGTTGATTAGCTGTTACGCATTGTTAAATTACACCAGCTTACTACTTCATTTATCCTCTAACTAAAGAGGCGGATAATTATTAAGTTAATACGTGCTTTTGTATACAAATATTTTTAACTTATTAATATCTATCTTTGCAATTCTAGATATACGAGTTCGACTATTGCTTGTTCTCACTAGTTTTATATCATGTCCGCATAATTAGTTATGCTAACCACAGTCATTGCACCCCACACGCCAGATGCTCCACTTGGGGAGACCCCATCGCCCTTGGCGTCTCCCCTTGGGAGAAGACCGCACTGGCTCCCCTTAATCCCCTCCCCGCTCTTCGGGAGGGGGGTGGGGTTCTTCGGGTTTAATGAGCAATCAAGCGGACATGATATTACTCGTTATCTGTGCCAGATAGTTCCATAATGAATTTGAAAATCGAAAGGCTTTAGTTCCCAACTCCTTAAATAACTTGGGGAATCTTGTTGTGAATTTTATGAATAGACAACGTATTCAGAATCACAAACAAACTTAACTTAGATTCTATGCCTTTAGTAGTAGTTGCTTGACTCCTGTGATGGAAGTTGGGGAAAGTCTTATCAGTTATTCTTAGTAACAATGGAAACAATTATCATTAGCACTAAATAATTCATTGGGGGAATGACAAAATGGATTAAACAATGATATTCAGAAGTTAAAGTTGAGATGCAGGGTTTTCCGACTGTGATATCTTATCTAATTTCTTTGCTAGTCATCATTTTGACTGGCTTATAAGTTTAGTCAAAAATTAGCATAATCTTAGAATGGGAGATTTGGCGCTCGTATTAGGAAACTCGAAATAAAAAAATAAAAATACTCAACTACTTATTGTGGGGTGGGCGTCTCGCCCGCCCCAAGCGAAGGGTGGACAAGATGTCCACCCCACAAGATTGAATAATTTATTTGTTGGAAGTTCCTTAGCTGAATTTACAGAGTTTTCCCACCAAAGGTAGAAGTAATACTTAGCAAACCGCTGTAAAATTTTCTATTGTAAAAAATATCTGGGTGGCAAAAGTTATCAATGGACACTTTAAAATTTGCTAGATTCAATTTACTTTGAGCATCTAGGTTGAATGCTAAACGTGTCATTTAAAAACTAGCCCATCTGTAGCGACTGTGGTATATAAATTGTCAAAAACCTCAAATAAATGTAGTTTTATAAGTTCAATAACCAGTTCAATTTATCACTCAATAAAATTAGGAATGCTGCAATTTTTTTAAGGATTTACCTAGTAGATTTTTTTGCTCCACCTCTGCAAGCAAGTAGCGGAGATTTAAAGTGAACATAGAAAAATTTATCCAACGCGCAGAAGTATTGCACAAGCGTTTAGCAGATTTATACGAAACTGCTAGTGTACTACCTTGGATTTCCCCGGATCTGCTGCCGCTAGCTTTTAAGGAACTCTATAACACCTCAAAGATAGTACAATTAGCGGCGGAGGAACTTTATCAGCAAAACGAGGAACTAATAAAAACACGAAATTGGCTAGAGGCAGAACGCCAACACTACCAAGATTTATTCGAGTTGGCGCCAGACGGCTATTTAGTGACTAATACAGAAGGAATCATCCAAGAAGCTAACCTCTCCGCAGCTAAGTTGTTGAATGTTTCAAAGCATTTTTTAGTGGGCAAATCAATAGTTAACTTTGTCCTTCTAGAAGAACGTCAGCAAATTCGCAACGAACTGATGCAGCTATCGCAATCAGACAGAGCTAGAGAGTTATTGGTACGTTTGCAAAAACGTTATGGCGAGTTCTTTGATGCGGCTTTGACAGTGGCAGTTATCCGCAATCACCAAGGTGAGGCAATCTCTTTGCGCTGGATGCTGCGTAATATTACTGAGCGCCAGCAGTTAGAATCAACAATAGTCAAGGACGACAGTCACATCTTTAGCGATGCCTACGGCGGTAAACTACGCCCCATACATAAATATGATAGAGGAGAAACTATTCCCCTCAACCCATTAGTAATTTGGCATGTTTCTCAGGGTTTAGTCAAACTCACTACCTACTGTGAAACGGGTGAAGAAGTGCTGATAGGATTGGCAACGGCAGGAATGGTTTTTGGTTCTAGTTTGACATCTTTAAACATTTATCAAGCAACAGCTCTTGCTGATGTTGAGTTGGTGTCAATTTACGCGACAGAGATAGCAGCTTCTCCAACACTGAGCCATACGCTTTTACCAAAAATTAATCAGCGATTACAGCAAACAGAATCTTTTTTGGTCATTTGCGGAAGACGAGGGGTACAAGAACGCTTGCACCATCTATTACAACTTTTGAAACGAGAAGTGGGTGAAACTGTACCAGAGGGAACTCGTTTAAGTGTTCGCTTTACTCACGAAGATTTTGCTAGCGCCTGTTGCACCACCAGGGTAACAATTACACGATTGATGGGTAAATTACAAGAAGAAGGTATAATCAGTTTTGATTTCAAAAAACATATTATCTTAAGAGATGTTGATTAATTAGTTCGCTGTAAATTTTACATTTTTCTTAAGCAAAGATAAGTTGCCAGCCAATCAGGAAAATTGCTATATCTGCAAAAACATGGCTGATGTATCCGGGCCAGATTGAGGAATAATTTAAGTAGCACCATGACCAAATCGCTCCTGCTAGAAATACCCCCAATGAGCATAACGTTGTTGCACGCCAGTCGAAGTAAGCTGCCAAACCAACAACGTGATGAATCGTAAAAAACAGTGCGGACAGTATTACAGCTAAAGGACTTGATACCAAAATTTCACATTTACGATAAACAAACCAACGCCAGACAAATTCCTCAAGCAAAGAGTTGACAAATATCCAATACACTGCACCTACTAAGTAAATCACAAAACTGTTCAATCCAACTTGTGTTGCTCGATCGCGAACATATTCAACATCTATCCATTTTGCTCCCAGTAGCCAATAAACAATCAAGATGATGCCTAGCATCAATAGCCCTAATCCGACTCCAGCCAATAAAGCGCGTCTTTTAGGATATTCAAATTTTAAATTCTCTTTATCAACAAATAATAACCAAATAATGGGTAGTACCAACAACCAGATTTTAGCTAATAAAGCTACTAAATGTCCTTGAAAGCCTGGGAGTATATATAGTTGAGTTGTAATACCAATGCTCGGAACTGGCACAAGTAACAACAGAGCTAATAGTGCATTTTGATTTTGGTTAGCTTTTAGCATGGGATGGTTTTAACTTTTAGACCACATCTATTTTAAAATCCATAGTTTTTATATCAAGTTAGGATGATTACTTGTAATAAAATCTATATCAACCAGGTTTACTATTAATACTGTTGGTTAAGGCAAGAGACGCGATGAATCGCCGTCTCTACAAAAGACTAATTATTGTAGAGACGGCAATTTTTGTCTTGATGATTTTTCAAATCTTGGTGAACGTATTGGTTTACTATTAATTTTTATATGCAAACTATAAAACATGAGTATCATAATCAGACTTGAATAAAGTGACACTTTGTATATTGCCACATAAATTTAATCCTAAAACTTCTATGAATTTGTGTATAAGATTCTTTTGAACGCAGCATTTTGATAATGATTTACTATGCTGATTTACTTACACATAATTAAAATTCACCGTGTCTTGCAACGTTGTGAAGGTCTGGGATTTGAGGCGGACATCAATACCCATTGTGCTAAGTACAACTTTGCGTAAAACTGTAGCGTTTTTAAACTTACAGACACGTAACGCGATGCAAACAGGGAATTCAAAATGTACCCAAAATAATGTATATGTGATTGAAGGCGTATTACTAAAATCGCGATGCCTAGATTGGGCTACGCCTACGCAACATTCAAAGCGGCTATGCACACATTTGGCAAAAAAACTCTATTATTGGGCTACATTTTAGCACTGGATTTAGGTACGACGGGCAACCGCGCCTTTGTATTTAACGCAGACGGCAAGATTGTTGGGCAAGCATATAAAGAATTAACTCAATATTATCCTCAGCCAGGATGGTTAGAACATGACCCTCAGCAAATCTGGCAGGATACCTGTTGGGTGATGCAAACTGCAATTGAAAATGCCCAAATTACTCCATCAGCGATCGCAGCTTTGGGACTAACTGTACAGCGCGAAACCTGTTTGATTTGGGACAAAACTACTGGTAAACCACTCCATAAAGCGATCGTCTGGCAAGATCGCCGCACTGCTCCCCTTTGCCACCAGTTACAAGAGCAAGGCTACGCTGACGAAATTTATGATCGCACCGGATTAATCATTGATGCTTACTTTTCAGCTACTAAACTCAGATGGCTATTGGACAATGTTACTGATGTTGACCTGAACAATGTATTAGCAGGTACTATTGATACCTGGGTACTGTGGAATATTACAGGTGGAAAAGTCCACGCCACTGACCACAGCAACGCCAGCCGTACAATGTTGATGAATCTCAAAACCTGTGAATGGGATGAGACTTTACTGGATCTGTTTCAAATTCCAGCGCATATTTTGCCCCAGATTCAGCCGAGTTTAGGAGTATTTGGAGTCACTGATGCGACTTTGTTGGGTGCTGAAATTCCCATTACTGCCATCTTGGGGGATCAGCAAGCAGCTCTATTTGGTCATGGCTGCGATCGCCCCGGTTTGATAAAATGTACTTACGGTACTGGTAGCTTTTTAGTTGCTCACACAGGTTCGGAAATTGTGCGTTCTCTACGAGGGGCTACGCCTACGCACCATCAACTCATTTCGACAGTGGCATTGACACAAGCAAATACCAGCGATACTTTAGATGTCGGCTATGCCCTAGAAGGCAGTATGTTTACCAGTGGTGCTTGTATTCAATGGTTGCGCGATCGCCTGAAGCTGATTAAAACTGCTGCTGAAACTGAAGCTATGGCCAATCAGGTAAAAGATAATGGCGGAGTCTATTTTGTACCTGCATTTAGTGGACTGGGCGCACCCTACTGGGATATGAGCGCCAGGGGAGCTTTTTTCGGCATTACCGCCAGTGTACAACCAGAGCATCTAGTTCGCGCTGTGCTGGAAGCGATCGCTTATCAAGTTCTGGAGGTGGTGCAAGCAATTAACGCATCTAGCAGTACTCCAGTTGGACGATTAACCGTAGATGGTGGTGCTTGTGAGAATAATTTTTTGATGCAGTTCCAAGCTGATGTGTTAGGTATTCCAGTTGAACGTCCGATAATGCGCGATACAACCGTTCAGGGTGCAGCATTTGCGGCAGGTTTAGCTGTAGGATTTTGGCAGAGCTATGAATCATTGGCAAAACAACGGCAAATTGAACGTGTGTTTGAGCCGAAGAGTGATTTCCCCTTGTCCAAATTTGGTACTTGGCAAAAAGCAGTGAAACGTACTCTAGCTTGGGAGGAGTAACCGATCAAAAAATCAACCAAGCCAGAGAACAAACCTTAACAGCAGTTTACGGTACTGTAAGCATTGGAACCCAATGGCGATTTCTGAAACTAGAGGGACAAACAGTCGCAATTGATTTAATGGATTATTTTCTTCCTCCTATCGAACCAATTCTGAGCTTTTTGGTGTAGATGGTGAAAGCAGGTTAATTTCATTCAAAGATCGATCGTTAAAATAACTCTTACTTTGTCAAAATATCACTTCCATATAATAAAAAGCGCATGACTACTAAACCGAAGATTTTTATTGATGGGGAATCGGGAACCACAGGCTTACAAATTTACTCACGCCTGAACCAACGGGATGATATCGAGCTAGTTAGCATTGAAGCATCTAAACGTAAAGATGCAAATGAGCGAACCAAACTAATCAATGCTGTTGATGTTATCATCCTCTGCCTACCTGATGATGCAGCCCGCGAAGCTGTTAGCTTAGTTAGTAATACTAGGGTTAAGATCCTTGATGCTAGTAGTGCCCATCGCACGGCTAAGGATTGGGTATATGGTTTCCCAGAACTAAATCCAGGACAGCGAGAGAAAATCGCCAGTGCCCAGTTTGTCAGCAATCCGGGCTGTTATCCCACAGGATTTTTAGCTTGTATCCGTCCGTTAATTGCTAAAGGAATCCTGAACAGTAACTTTCCCATCACTGTTAATGCAGTGTCAGGTTACTCTGGTGGCGGAAAGAATTTGATTAAACAGTATCATAGCTTCCACGAGCAGCAAGCCGGAGCAGAATCACTCTACCCTTATGGCATCTATGGTTTGCAGTTTGGGCATAAGCACGTCAAAGAAATGCATCAGTATTCAGGGTTAGCATCACCGCCGCTGTTCGTACCAGCCGTGGGAGATTTTGAGCAGGGGATGTTAGTACAGATACCTTTACCATTGGGAAGTTTAGATAATCCACCATCAGGTAAGGTTATCTATGAAGCGATCGCTGACTACTACCAAAGTGAAAAGTTCGTGCAGGTTGCTCCATTCCAAGATTCTACACTGCTGAGAGACGGAACATTTCTGGATGCGATCGCACTGAATAATACCAATATTGTTCAGGTTTTTGTATTTGCTAATGACATCACCAAAGAAGTCTTGCTAGTTGCTCGTCTTGACAACCTGGGTAAAGGCGCATCAGGAGCCGCAGTCCAAAACCTAAACATCATGCTCGGTTTTCCAGAAGAGTTGGGATTGTCATGAAAAAGGGTTAGGGAATGGGAAGGGGGCAGAGGAGCAGAGGAGAAGTTGCAGTAAGTTTTCCCCTCTGCCCCTCCGCGTCGCTTGAATATTTAAATTTAACCCTGTTTTCTCTCTTTGAGAGAATGCGATAACCAAAAGAGTTGTGAAGCTTCGTTTTCCAGTTTTTGTCTAGACTAAATGACGAGTTATCAATGACAGATTATCTTCTTCTGGGTCTTTTATCTAATAAATGAACCGCAGCACCAGCCGCAGCACCATTGACACCATTTTTCCAGGTAGTTCCACAACCACCAGAAATTGCACCTGCCAATACACCAGCACCAGCACCTACACCGATATCTTGAACAGGTAAACGTCCGTTTCTTCTTCTGGCTCTGGTGCTTCTTGCACCATTGGCAGCATTAACAGCAGCACCAGCAGCAGCACCTTTAAAAGCATTGTCTAATACGGAACCACAATTTGTTACAACCCCACTTAATACACCTGCCCCGGCTCCAATGGCTGCATTATTAATAACTCGGTCATCAGCAGAAGCAGGTTGAACCGGGATTAAGCCAGTACCAGCTAAAGTAGCAGCCATCAATCCAGGTAGGAATGAGCGTTTTAGCATATTTTGCATGGTAGTACCCTCTAAAAATCTTATGTTCGGTGAAAAACCAAATTTCAGTGCGATCGCTAATCCTCGTATTCCTGATTTTAGACAATAGCAATATTATCTAAAATAAGGATATTTGGATAATTGCACTTACTAACAACGTAATTTTAGCCTAAAGCTTGTTGTATTTACTGAGTGGACAATAATTAAACTGACACATTAACTAAAAAACAGTAAACCAAAAAGTTTTTCCTCAAAGAGCGATCGCTTTACTAGATGGAGAGTAGTCCATCGTCTCCCAAGACTGCCGAAAACTTTGCTGATGTGAGCTATTGGAGTGATGAATGGTATGTTGTTTATTCAAGTTAATCAGAATAATATACCTCGATTAATAACAGGAAACTTAAAATGAGAATTTTTGTTCCAGGCCGTCTTTGTTTGTTCGGAGAACACAGCGATTGGGCAGGAGAATATCGCAGTGTCAATCCTCTTATCGAAAAGGGCTACACCTTAATTGTTGGTACTAATCAAGGAATTTATGCCTCGGTCAAACCTAATTCTACTGAATTAATTATTCGCACTTCTCTCAATAATGGCAGGAGTTATGAACCGTTGAGATTACCTATGGAATCTAATACCCTGAAACGCATAGCGGCAAAGGGTGGTTTTTTTAGTTATGCTGCTGGTACAGCATATCAAATTCTGACTCACTATAATGTTGGCGGACTTGAGGTTGATAATTATCTAACCGACTTACCTATCCAAAAGGGATTATCTTCGAGTGCTGCCTTTTGCGTTTTGATTGCTCGGTCTTTTAATCGTGTGTATGACTTGAAGATGACAATTCGTTCAGAAATGGAGTTTGCCTATCTGGGAGAAAGAACTACTCCTAGCCTTTGTGGCCGTATGGATCAGGCTTGTGCTTATGGAAATCGCCCAATATTGATGATATTTGATGGTGAAAAAATCGACCTACTCGAATTGAAAGTGAGTGAAGATTTGTTTTTTGTGATTGTCGATCTCGGCGGTACCAAAAACACACAAGAAATACTAAGACGATTGAATCAGTGTTATCCTTTTGCTACTAATTCAATAGAGCAAAATGTGCAAAAATATTTTGGTTCTATTAGCTCTGAAATTACCCAGGCAGCAGTTGAAGCAATACAACTCGGAGATGCCCAACTTCTTGGAGCTTTAATGACAAAAGCCCAAGCGGAATTTGATCTACACGTAGTTCCAGCTTGTCCTGAGCAATTAACTGCAAAAAAGCTACATTTGCTTCTCCATCACGAGCCACTTAAACCTTATATCTTCGGAGGAAAAGGCGTAGGTTCTCAGGGGGATGGCACTGCACAACTGATTGTTAAAAATCAAGAGAGTCAAAGAAAAGCTATCGAAATTATTAAGCGTGATTTTCCTCAAATGCAAGCGTTACAGTTAACTATTTCAAGACTACCAACTCCTATGAGTGACTTAGCTGAGGACGAAAAGCAGTATGGGGATGTTTGTTAAAAGACCACCAGTCCGCCTCTGCGACACGCTGCGCGTTGGCGGAAGCCTCTCGTAGAGATGGATGGCGGTTCGATAAATTAAGCTTTTTAGAAATTTTTGCGTAAGTCCTGATAGTTAATGATGGGACTAAAAAATTAGTTTGATTTGCAATTCCTGTAACTGTAGAAACGCGATCGCTCCCCCAATTCTTAAAGAAAATCTTCTGCACCTCTGCCTCTTCCAATGCCCAATGCCCATTATCTTGATTTTTCTTTCAGTTCTTCAAGCAATTGAATTACATTATGCTCAAATGCTTTGTTTCGCTCTTGAACTGATTCAATTAACGGTTTATCAAAAAGATTAACGACATATTTAGCTAGCTGAATCCCTAGGAGTCTTAAATGTCCGCCTGCTACAGTTTTACGAAAATCTTCAGGTGGCTTTTGTAGAGTATTAGTAAACCATTCACAGGTTGATTTAGCAATATTGTCTGATTTGAAACAGACTAAACCCATGATATTAAATAGCCCACTATCCTTGATTAAATACTGAGTTTCTTCAACAGTTGGTTTCACACCCCAACCAAGATTGTCGATGATATCCGCTAAAAATTGAGGACGAATTGCGCTCCCTGTGTCAGCAATGGCAGGTGCTAATAGGATAGAAACCTGTCCTTTAATGAAGACACTATTAATGTTGATATCCTTATGCACATAAGTGTAAATTATTTTTTTAACTTCAGCACTTTTTCGCGTTAGTTCATCAAAGAGAATGTTAATGTCTGCAATAACGCTTTCTATCTGTGACTCATCGGAAGTATTAGATAGCAGGTTCCGAATAAACTGTTCTCTATCTTGAGCGTCTGGAGGTAGAGCAGTAAATCCTTCTAACAGCGAGATATATTTACACCCAAGGCTATGTCCAATCCAAGAAAAGTTTTTATCATCTAGATAGGCTTCATAATCATACCCTGCAACACTTGCCATTTTCACAAGCTCTGGCAAAATTTCATACTGTTCTCTCATGAGAAAACCAGCTTCTACATAATGGTTAAAAGTAAAATTAAATGGCAAAAGAATAATTGTATATCCCTGCTCAAATAGAGATTGGAGCAGATAACGATAAAAAAGCATGGGGCCAAATGTACCAAAGAAAGCCCCAGCAATAAATTGAATTACCCCTTTAGGCTTTGGATGTAGAGCAACCCAACTGTGAGAAACTGGTTTAAATCTCAGTTTTAGATTCATATTTACCATAACTTGTTTGTAGGTATATGCTGAATCTCCAAACTGAAGTTACTGCTTTTCGGATTATTCAAAAGATATTTTTACAAAACTGAGATGCTTCGGTGAACAAGCTGCGATCGCCTCGTTACTGTACAGCCGAAACTCTAAAGTCCTTAGTGATATCTGGCACTGGTTTACGAGCATCTATATCTGCTGGAGTTAATGAGAAAGCTAGTAATTCACCACAGTTACAAATTAATAATTTCTTAATAAATCGGATAGTTAAAAACACCTAATTATTTGATATGATTCACTTCCATATATACCGAAGTAAGTAGTAATAAATATGACAATAACTAAATACGTAATCTCTTTAAGTAAGAGATATTTACGATTAGCGATCGCTGCAAGTTTCCTGGGAATGTTAGCTTGTCCACAGGCTGCTTTGGCGTGGAAGCCAACTACCCATGTTTACCTCGGTCAACAGGCACTCAATGATGCCCTTGATGATGGCAAAGTCACTATTTATCGTGTTGACTATCAAAATGGAAAAGTTCTCTCCAAACTAGGAGACTATCCGGTTGATCCTACAATTCTGGCTGCACTGAAGGCGTACCCAGCACAATACCGTGCAGGCATATTAGGCCCGGATGCATACCCAGATATCCTCACTGGTCAGCAGGTGATTCACCCATCTCCAAACGACACAGGAATAGCTGGTGGATCTGGCACGTGGCTAAAATATCTATGGAACCTTAGTAATACTCCAGGTAACAATACACCACAGAAAAAAGCATTTGTGACTGGTTATCTCACCCATGCAGCGGGAGATATGTATGGTCACACATTCATCAATAACTTTAGTGGTGGTCATTTTGTAATTGCACCACCAGGAAATGCAATTAAACACATTCTTGTAGAAGGATATGTTGATAAGCGCTTGAATAAGCAAGAACTCAACGCTAATTTTTTCAACGCTAGTATTACCGGAGTTGAAGACTTCATCTATGACAACATGATCGATGCCAAACCTGGTTCATATCTAGACACAATACTTTTGAAACCAGGAGGCGGCGGAACTGAGTTATCCATACCACGCATTTACTCTACCTTGAGAGCGAAGTTGCAACGCGATATCGATGCTTATTATGCTGCGAAGTCAGACTATGACCGACGCTATGACGATAAAGTTCGCAAAGCCAAAGCTTGCAAAGCCCTAGATTTTTCTTGTAGTGCCACAAAACTATATGCTGAAGCAGCAGCAATTCAGGTACAAAAAGGTGCTTATGTGACCGCTAATGGTTTAACAGTAACTTACAAAGAATATTGGCGTGAAGATATCAACAGTGGTTTGAAAGCATGGTCTCAAGTTAGTGACCAAGTTGCTAAGGCGCTGTTTTTTAACCCCGATCGCAAAGCGAAAGTAGAAGAAGCTAAAACTATTCTGCAAAATTACGTCAACAATCACTTGATATCAATGTCTGGCGCACCGGATGCTGTGGGACAGTTTGCGGCATTAGCTAGCAAACTTAGTAGCATTATTGGTGATGTTCTGGGCCCATTAGCTGCCCCTATCAAACAACTGAAAGCTAATATTTATGATGCCATTGTCAAGAGTGCCACTGGTATGAGTATAGATGAGCTAAAAGCATATTTAGAAAACCCAGAAAGGTATTTTGATCAGGTGTTTTCTCAAGGTGCTGGAGAAAATGTGAACTTGCAAACATTCAACAAAAAATATTTGCGGATTAACGATTCAGGTTACACCAATCCTTCAGAATCGTTTGACTACCAACAATTTCCTGCTGCTTATAATACGGCGACAATCAGCAAGCTAATACTAGTCACTAAAGATGGTGTGAATCAGCTATTGACAGATTTAGGGAGTAGTTCCCGGCTGAATGAGTCAAACATTATGTTGGGCTTTATCCAGACTCTCGATGGTGATAATGAGTGGAGAGGGGGAAGAGAAGCACCTACACATCCCCAACAAAAAATGGTTGTGGCTGAGAACTGCCAAGCCTACAAGCAGATTTTTATGCTCCAACCTGGCGAACAGCCTTGTCAATAAGGTGTTCTCCGCTAAAACCCTGATATGGTGGGCCTGAGCGATAAATCGCTCACTACAAACTAGGAGTTTATTTTATATTTAATTATGTCTACTTACTTAGCTGTGGTTAAAACTATTTCACCTTAGCGCGGAAGCGGACAAAACCATAAGAATTCGCTGGTGTGCCAGATCCAGTAGCTGCGGGTAGATTGGGAAAACTGGGGACTGTAATATTGACCACTACTGCCCCATTGGTGTTAGTACCGCAGTATGATGGTGTACCTGAGTCATTAGCTGTATAAAAATACCCGCGATCGCTATCTCCTACATTCGTCAGATAAAGCGTAGGTGTAGTAGAACCAATAGCTAGAGCAATTCCTCGATCTGCTCCTGGTAAGCCACCATCATTAGGAGTCATGCCATTAAAAGTAGTGGGAATAAAATTAACATTAGTTGGAACTAAGTCACAGAATTTCACATTAGTTGCATTACCAAGACCATTGGAAAGAAAATAGATAGTGTATTCCAATTCATCTCCCGGTTTGACAGTGCCAGCATTAATTAATCCTCGCAAGTAGCCAGCAGGCCATTTAGGATCGCTATCATCAGTAGCATATGGTTCTGGTACATAGTTACTGGCATTAGTAGCAACGTCACTGCGACCATCCACAATATCAGTTAAATCTTGGTTATTGAGGCGGGTGATGCGTTTAATTAACAAAAGCTTTGCATTCACAGCAGTAGCACCGTTATTGCTTTCGCCGACGCTGGTAACACGACTACCTGTAGTATCAGTGTCTCTAGTTGGTAGATAGTTTGAACAACGTGTGCTGGCGTTATTACTAGTAGTTGCTTCCCAGCAAGCACTAGCATTTGTATCCTGCCCATTGGGAGTTAAGCTGATAGATTGTCCAGTAGTAGCCCCAACGAGAGAAGACTGATAAGTATTTTCCCAAAGATTGAGAACACTCGCAGGAGGTGTATTAATTTCATTACCACTGCCATAAGCGATATAATCAATAATTTTATTCTGGCTATCGTACAACCAGATATCATCACCCAAGTTGTTGAGTTTGGGAGTTTGTCCCAACCAAGCCTGGAAAGCTGCTGCTGTGGCTTGATGATTGGCGTTGTTATTCCCAATCCAAATTACAGCATATTGGCCTGCTTGTAAGGTTGTGCCGTTAGGAAATGTATAAGTAAAGCCGTTAGTACTATCATTATCATTAGCAGTCAGGTGTCCATCTGCTAACTTCAAACCACTCAAATCTACAGTTGATGTAGATGGATTATAAAGTTCAATAAATTCATCGTTAGTGTTAGTAGCAGTACCCGTTTCGTTGTACAAAACTTCATTAATGATGACTTTGCCAACAGTTGCTGAAACTATATCAATGATGTTTAATGGGGTTGGTTGAGTTTGACCAGGATAATAAGTCCACAAATCCAACCCTTTGGTATCTCCAAAAGAGCCATTGCATGATGTACCAGCATTACCAGCGTTACCATTCTGACCAAATTTCCGGTCATTGCTGGCGGTGTCAAAGCCGTTAATTGGGTCACTGAAAGCTGGGTTTGGTGGATTAATACCACAGAGTACTTGACCAGCCGTACCAATTTGAGTTCCACCGATGGTTTTATAACTGCGATCGTCGTAAAATCCTCTACTATTACCTATAGGATTAGCGGCATTCAGCATTGTAATAGTAGGGCCACCAGTAAAATTGTTTTCCGCATCCAGTAAGGGAAAGTGATATTCCCCTCCAAAAGTTCTGACACTAACTTTGTAATTACTACCAACCGGAAAAAAATTGCCACTGTTATCCTTACCATTCCAATTAACTGCTTGCTGTCCTGTTGTGGTCATAATCCCTCGCAAAAGACGGTTTTGAGAGTTGGTAGGATCAAAATTGCTGCCGTCTCGGCTGATAACCAGTTCGTAAGTACCTGTAACATTGCTGTCAAAGTTCAAAGTACCGCCTGTACCAAATGAACTGTTATTTCCCACAACAGTGCCGTTGAATTGTAAATTACTAACAGCAGGAATAATTGGGCTAAGGGGAATACCAGTTCCCTCTAAAGTGCCGTCTCGTTTGTAACGTTCAACAAATGGAAGCACGTTGGTGTCGATGGAGTTCAAAAAAGTAGCATATTGGGGACGAGCCAAGCTAACACCACCTTGGGGATTTGCTAGCTGACTATCCGCCCCTAGTATGTCGTGATAGAGAGGCGATATCCCGTCACTATCAAAAAAGCCAGTTTGATTACCATAGAGAACGAATCCGTTAGGATCTGTGCCTCTGAGTTCTACTTTATATCGGAAACCATCTGTGGTGACTGGATAAACTGGGAAGTTGAGATATCGACCGTTATTGCCAGTAAAAAGAGCGAGATAATAGCTGAATAACCGCCCGTTCAAGTCAGTTGTTGAAGTTTGATCGCTGCTACGTACCGTTACATCCCAAGCTGCTACACTAGTTTTTTGTTGATCGTTAAAGTTGTTACCACTACTCAAATCAATTTCACCAGTAGGAGTGGCATTAGTAGAAGAGTTACCCCCATCAGGCCCGTAGAAAACGATGTCATAAACTCCAGTTGATGGAGCTTGGTAGTAGCAGGGAATATAGCCATTGGGATTACCTCCGCCAGAAATAGCACGTGGGCCATTTAACTCCTGTTGGCGAGTTGAGATGAAGCCCCGCCCAGGTTGAGAAGTACACACAAAATCTGGTGTGCCGGGAACAGTTTCACTGCCAATACTCCCACCGACACGACCGGGGTTGTAAACACGGACATTACCATTATTTACCCCAACTGCGCTGGAGCCTAAAAGAATATACTCATCTTTATTGGCATAGACTTTTAGTAAAGTTCGTCGCAGCACAAGACCGCCATAAGTATCAGTACGCCACTCTAAGTTAGCTCTGCTACTGCCAACTGAGGCACTATTGGGATAAAGGGTACGACTACCTTCAGCCTGAGCAGATGGTATTCCAAAATTCAGGTAGCACAGTAATAGAGCAAGGCCACTTAGTAGTTTTTTATAACGGTTGGGCTGGTTGTTATTGACCGCTAAAAGATGTTTTAAAAGTAGGCTCATTGATACTTCACTAGCTCCTGATTTGAAGTGGATGACAATGGCACTACCGCATTGATGGGATGTTCAGAGATTCCATACTGAGGATTAATAGCGCCTTCTCCGTCTATTAGGTTGCCCAATGTGTACGATAATCTACCATTTAGATTCGCTGCTGCGATCACTGTTAAACTTTTAAATAAAGATTTCATTGCTTAATTCCTAAATAATTTCGCGCCTCTCTTCAGCCTATTTACCAAAGTTTTCATCGCCGATTCCTGTGGCTGGCGCGCTACAGGTTTTTGTTGCCCAAAGCCGTCAAACAATTCGTTGAGCTTAACCGTAAAGCCTAAATACGCGCCTCCCGCAGAACGTGTGCCAGAAAAATCTCGGTCATCAACTTTACCAAAGACGTAACCAGCCGAAACGCGCAGATTAGGCGTGAGGTAGTAGCCTGTTTCCAGAACAAAGCCTGTCTCACTGTAGCTAGACTGACTAATTACACGAGCTTCACCCACCAAATCCCAGCTATATCCCAAACGATAGGTAGCGCGTAATTGACCCAGATTTACCGTGCTAGTACCAGCTAAATCGTTAGCTATGTAAGAGGTACTGTTACGCAACGCATACTTCCCGTAGAATTCCCATTGCCAGTTAGGAGCATAAATCGCTTCTAAAGCAAAAGTATGGTCTTGGGAACCCGTACCACTTCCTAACAGGATAGTGTCAGGGATGGTTGATGGATTTTGGCGATATTCATAACGCAATAAAGCATTGAATTTATCGCTATTGGGATCGCGGTAGGCTAAACCCAGTTTTAGATTAGCAGTATCTCCCAATCCTGAAAGCTTTTGATTGGAAGAACCAGCTTGTTGATAACGTACTAAAGCGGTGAGAGCCGGAGAAATTTTACCCGCAGCACCTGCGGTAATTACTGTATTACTACCTCCAGAAGAAGAACGATGTTCGTAACGAGCGCTGGCTTGAAACTGCGGATTATCACTGTATTCCAGACCCACACTGTAGCTATCGCCACCATCAAACCCGATCGCAGATGATGCTTGACCAAAGGCGTAAGGTTGGGCATATTGTTGACCTGCCGCCGTGCGTCCGAAGAAGTTGCCAAATACGTGTTCGTAAGCAACGTTCAGCCGCAATCCCGAAGCAATAGTCCAGCGGTTATTTATACCAATTGCACCTTGGGTAGTCATTTCGTTAGCACCACCCAAAATTGAGTAACGACCAGTCAAGGTAGTATCCGATCCGAGTTTGTGTTCGCCGTTGACACTCAAGCTAGTAATGGAATTACCCGAATATTGACCACTACTGTAATACTGTTGGGCCAAACTGACGTTGACACCAGGAATTACTGCCCAATTCAACCCCAAAATGGTACGGTCTGGGTAAACAGTATCTTTTTGGGAAGATAAGCTGAGTTCATTTTGGGCTTGGAAGGTCAGGTTTTTAGCTAGAGGAACTGAAAAACGCGAACGCAGTTGATTAGAATTACTACTCAAAGCACTGTCGAGAATTCTGTCTTCCCGACGACGATGAATCCAATCCACATCCAGAGTAGCTTTACCCAAACGTTGTTGAATCCCAGCGGAAATTGTCGTCAGTGAATTATCAACTTTGCTCCCAGGTATCGCCTCATAACGCGGTGCAAACAGTTCTTCAAAGGTATCTAGGGGTTGGGGAGCAATCCCAAAATTGTCTTCGTGGTCGTATTGCGCTCTGACGTTGGTAGTTGAGGTGAGTTTAGCTGTAACCTGCGCTCCATAACGAGTTTGTCCTGGGACAAAACTGATAGTGGCATTATTGGCAAAACCCGTATCAGCAAAGCGATAATAGGCACGACCTTGAATCCCATTAGCAATCTTTCCTTCAGCTTCTAAACGATACGCATCACCTCTAACTTTTCCCACAACATCAGAATCATTCGTGGAATGAGCATATTCTGCAATTAACTTACCGTTCTCACCCAAAGCAATCAGTGCATCTGCACCGTAGAGTTGAAAGTCGCGCACCCCGTGATTTTCTTGAACGTAAGTTGCTCCTATCCAACTTTCTTGGTTAAGTTTGCGGGAAAGGTTATATTGCAAACGACCAGCATAGATGCTCCCGTCAGAGTCTTCGCTGTCATATTGATAGCTAACAACAATCCGACGTACCAATACTTGTCCGGTTCGATCGATATCGGTACGAAGAATCGGTTCGCGGAATAATAAAGTACCGCGATCATAGTCGATTTCGTAGTCTGGTCCTCGGTTAAGTTGTTTGCGTTCTAATACAGTCCCAGGACGATTGAGTTCTTCTAACTCGATAAAGACATTTTCACTACCTGCTTGTAATAGTCTGCGAGAGAGGAAGTAATAACCACTAGTACCATCGGGAGCAATAGTATCCCGTTGAAATCCTTCTAAGCGATCGCCATAGAAACCTGTAATTTGTAGGTTTCCTAAGTTGTAATTAGCTTTAAAACCGTGGAGTTGACGGGTGATAGAAGTAAATTGCTGCGATCGCCGCGCAAATTCTTCTGTGTTATAGTCACCCCACATCGCATAATCAGGATCGGAGCCAGGGGTACGAGCTGAACGCTCAAAACGTAAAAATACACTGTCAATGGAAGGAGCGACTACATCAACTTTCGAGCTATCACCGTAGACAGGATAGTTTTGCTCGCTGAATTGGTAAGTTCTAAACAAACGATTATCGCAGTTGCAATCTTCATTGAGGCTACGAGAACTGTTGTATGCGCCTGTAAACAACCATTCTCCGATCGCACCAGTGGCAAATATCGCTGAATGGAAATCTAATTGGGTTCCGTTGTTTTTGTCAGGAGGGAGGAAATCACGGAAACTGCCGTAATAATTTGTACCTCTAGCACCCAATCGTAAATCTATTACTCCAGTAACTAAACTCGGACGCAGTGCAGTTTCAAATTGTAGTTGGGTGAAGGCTTCTAGATCATTTGCGATCGCGCGAATTGTCACAGTTTCGGCTTTTAATTGTGATCGCAACGTCGCTGTAAATTGCCCTGCTTTCGCCTCCACTTGAAATCCCGGTTCATCGGGTTTGAAATCTTTCCCAACCAACTCTCCAGCAGTGGGTATGAGGGTGACAACAGCATCACGATTAGAGCGATTGCCACTTGCATCGATGAGTTGACCCCGAATTGTCGCCGTAGAACGTCCATCCGCCGGGATACGAGACTCAACTGTTTCTAAAGTTAATTGCTGCGGCGCTCCCCGGACTGCGACTTGCACTGTTACAGAGGGTTCTGTTCCTCCAACAGCTTGTGCAGAGATGGTGTTTGCACCTTCTTTTAACGAGACACCATACCATGTCTGCGTTACTAAATTGGTGGTAGCATCAGTTTCCGTCCGTCCCACTAAAGAAGGGTCTACCAACGCGCCATTTACCCGCAATTCCACTTGACTACCAGCGGGAAACTGCACAATCACTGTGCTAGCTTGGACATCTACAACACTGTCAGCCGTCGGAGTCAGGATTTTGATTGCTGTAGATATAGGGACAGTGGGGGACACGGGAAGATTTTCATTCACCCCTTGTCCCTTTGTCCCCGCGTCCTCTACTCCTGCAATTTTGCGTAATCCTCTAGGCAAACCTACAGAAGTTGCTGGTTGAAATGGTTGTATTTTCGTTGGAGAAGCATGAAGCAGTGTTTCAGTATGTTCATCATTCCTGTCCTCTATTCCTGCTATTTTGCCTAAGTCTCTAGACAAATCTACAGAAGTTTCTGGTTGAAATGGTTGTATTTCTGTTTCACTTGGCTGGACATTTGGAATTTTAGGAGCCGATGCTGAAGAAGTTGAAGAAAATTCGAGAGGTGAAGAATTTAAAGCCTCTCCCCTAGAAGAAGAGAGGTTTTCCAGATGCGCTGAAAAATCAGGATCTTCGACACTCTTTTCTGCTTGCGAAGGTGAATCAGGGAAAAGGAGATTTTCACTAGTGATTTCTGCTTTGACAATTGTTGGGTACAAAACAAGGCTGAGAGCTACTACTGGCATCGCCCCCATCAATCTCAGGTTAAATGTAGTTAAACAGTGCAGTCTGGGTTTCATTTCTTGACTGGCTCCTGAAATGTTGGGGTTACACCGAAGTTCATGCGTACCAAGCCACCAGGCTCTAAATGCACCAAGCGAGATTGGCTATTTCGTTCGCGGAATTTTTCGTTATGAGCTAGGGTGTAACCCCCGACACTGCTAAGGTCTAGTACACCCGTGTGGTATCCAGGTAAGGCATTAGCTAAGGAGAACAAACCATTAGGATCTGTAGTGATGCGGTTTCCGTCCTCCAGAAAAATCACTGCATTGGGTACTCCAGGCTCACCACGCTGTTGTTCACCGTCAAAGTTTTTATCAACAAACACCCGACCGATAATCGTGCCACAGTCAGAAACGATTCCTGGACGAATTTTCAATTGGTGGGTTGCTGGGCCATCCTTAGTACTAAAACGGTTATCAGCCCGTTGAGCATTAACGATCGCAGTGTTGCGACCATTACCACGCAATGCATCGGCTGTTATTTGAGCCGCGTAGGCAATATTCAAGACTTTCTCTGGGGAAATTGTTACATCTGTGCGGAATGTCACTGTGTTACCGTTGCGTTCTGAAGCGATCGCGACTGGTTGACCATCTAGCTCTCCTTGCACCGATTTCGGCAATAATTGGAATCCTAAAGGTAGGTTGTCGGTGACAAATATATTATTCAAACCAGCATCAGCGAGATTTTTTACCGACAGGCGGTAGATTACCGTATCCCCAGGTTCAGCAGTAGCGCGATCGCCTGTTTTGATAATCTGTAACTGATTGGCTTGACACAAATTTGTGGTGAATTCAAAGGCTAATAAATCCAGTCCCACTGTTTCTGCGTTGGGAACTAAAACAACTGTTTGCTCTAGTCTGGTTTCACCTGTAAGACTGATTGGTTGACCATCTAAAGAAGTAGCGACATATCGCACGACACCATTATCTTGTGTGCTATTGTTAGCAAGGATTTCAATCTTGACCCGCCGCTGTTTATAGATAGAATTTGGTGGTGGATTAACTACAAAAATGTAGGTTCTACCTGGAGCGGTTTGACCCTTATTCGGATCGAGTAGGAAATTGTAGACACCCGCAGGGTTATTCGTAACAAAGTAGGGATTACTATTCTCAGTATTCGGCGATTTACCACCAGGAACGTTGTTATTAGGAATATCTGGTAACTCTGTTCGAGTCAAAGCAACCAAACTGCCCAATTCTGTCCCCGTTGGATCGCTAGAACTGGGTTCGTAGACCCCAACTGAAAAACCTGTATAGTCAGGTAAAATTGTCCCAGCGCAACCTAAAATCCGTCCTAATGGATCGAGTAAGGGGATAGGACTAACATTAATTTGCTCAGAACTTCCTTGATATTGATAATTACTACCAGAATCTGTATAAGTATAAGTAGCTTGATTTATTAATGGCAAAGACGCAACCAGATTGTTAGTCTGTTGCGCGATCGCTGGCATAGATATAGTAGTATGCAAAAAACTTCCCAGAAGAACAGTAGCTGTTAACCGTCGCCACCAGCTACCGCTAGAAGTAATTTGCTTTTGGTTTTGAGGACGGTTCACTTACCACATCTCCTCTGAAATATCAAGCTTGTTGTTAATAAAAGCACTTATTTATTTGGGGAAATCCAGTTAAGCTAAAACTCTTTTAAAATCTCGTTTCCAGATGGAATCTGAAAATATTCTTCATTGCGGCTCTTGTCTGAGTGAGCAAGGCGGCGTGTTAATCAGCGCACTTGGGTTTGATAAGTTGCCTTAAGTGTTGTTTTGGCTGCGAGAGATGGAATCTGCAAACGGATATGGGTGTAAGCAATGGCTGGGGCTGGTTTTGTTTCCACTTTGCCGCCAGGAAGAGTAACTTTAACAGTCGGATTTTCGACAAAGCTACGCCCACCATCAATGCTATAAATGACTTTGGCATTTTTAGCGACATTGGTAGAATTAAGCACGTAGACCATTCCTTTCGGAATAGGTTGATTGAATATCAAATTCTTCACTGGGCGATCGCTCTTATTTTCGCCACTCAAGGTATATCGCAATACATCTCCTGGCTGCACCACAACTTGACCTTTTAAAGGTTCCCATTTCTGGCTTTGCTTACCCTGGTGATCCTTTGCCATCACTTGCTTTTCTGCTTCTAAACGCAATTGAATTTGCCCTTGAGTTTTGATATTCTGAGCAACAGCACTTTCTGAATGCCATATATTTGCGATTCCCGGAATTTGACCGACAAATGGAACTGTAGCAATGAGAGCGAATGCTCCTAAACCTGCAAGAGAAACACGCTTCATATAAATAACCTCAAAAAAATTCCAGAATGTGAATTGTTGACTTATCTTTCCCAGCTTTTGCTAAGAAAAAGTCACTCTCCTATTTGCTTGCTGTTTGGGGTTGGGGAGTGAGGTCAATTGGTTCGCAGATTCTTTAAGTCTGCGAACTTCAGAGTCCTCAATCCCAACGAATTAGTTCACCTTGCGTTGGAAGGTAAATGTTCTTTGAATACCCGGTGCGATCGTGCCAGTTACAGTATCCACATACTTAGTAACATCAGTGTTTGCCGTAAATCCAGTTTGGTCAATGCCAGAGCTAGTAGCTGGATTACCACTGAAGAATTGAATGGTTGCAGTTCCAGAATCCTTAGCTGAACCAACAATGTTGCTAGTATCAATTTGACCACTGGCATCGTTGTCTAATGCCCAGTTATTAGGGCTTTGCGTACCATCTTCAGTAATCACAACATTGTTAGCATTCAAAATCACATTACCGGTTCCAGATTGAGGATCGGAAATATTTGTGTATTGAATTTGGTACTCAATAATGTTTCCTGGTGCAGGCTTCTTTGGATCAATACTTAATGTGCCATCATTTCCCTGGATTACAGGCCCAGTTCCTTGTAAAACTCGCGACACTTTCAGCAGTTTTAGGAAACCAGTGTAAACGCGATCAATAGTGATGTTAGATGAATCAAAGATATTATCGTTGCCAGTATCCTTAATTCCATCACCGTTGGTGTCCGTCGTGTAATTGTCAATCGAAGCAGTGATGGGTACTGGGAAGCCTCTATTAATATCAGTAGATAACTGCGTACCTGGAGGTAAATCAACTTCCACACCATAGTTGATACTTGCACCAGGAGCAACGTTGGGGATTGTAATTGCTGCACCAGGTGTTGTAAATGCTCCATTATTATAGGTATAGACAGCAGACTGACTACCGTAAGTAATAGTCACCTTCGTATTATTCGGTAAATCTCCTGGAATTGCTGGTGGCGTTGGCTCTATCTTCAAGACACCTGAGTCAGTACCACTATTCTTAATTGTATTGGTGAAGCCAACTGATTGTGGATCGAGTGTACTACCAGGTGCTGTACCAGCAGGAACAAGGGAAGATTTATTAGTGAAGTCATCGTTGGTTAAACCTGATGGCCCAGTAGCATCTGGGGCATTTTGCGGCCCGTTGAGTAACGCTGAAGCAATAGGCGCTTGCACTGTGAAGACGTTCGCCTCACCTCCTGGTGTACCATCACCAGTGTTGTTGTTACCTGTGTCAGTTCCAGTCTCTGGAGCTGTTGGAGTAATAATATAGCCATCATCAACGTTGCCAGCCAATAGAGTATCGGGAACACCATCACCATTGGTATCTGTACCCGTAGGAGGTGTCATATTCCCTGGTGGACCCTCGTAGTTGCTGGGATTTTGGTCGCCGGATTCGTCGTATACGGGGAAATTGCTGCTGGGTGTTTGACCAAATAATTGGGCAATGTTAGCGACGGTTAAGGGTGAAGTTGCAGTTGATTCAACGGCTAGCTGAATCGAGAAGCCATTCACCGTTGTACCAGGAGCGATGGAAGTAATGATTGCTGGATTATTGATAAAACCAACGCGCGTGACTGAGGCCAAGGGTGGTGCTGTCGTAGTCCAACTCGCTGTATTAGCATTAGTTCCAATTGGAGTGGTAGTGTAGACAGTTTGCCAACCAGGAGGCGCAGTTGGTGCTGCTGCCAAATCTGTACCCAAAGGAATCGCATCAGAAACCAAGATATAAGTGCCAGCAACACCATTAACATTGATGCTTGTACCCGTCAGAGCTGCTGGCGTAATTCCCTGTCCTGTGGGATCGTTGGACTCAACTCGTAAACTCAAATCATAGGTCAGCTTGTCATCTGTAATTTGAGTGGTGCCAGCATTGTTATAGCCACTGCGAATCTTGAGAATAGTGGCTAAAGTGTAGGTTTTTACCGTTAAACCAACTTGAATTTGATTGGTGGCGCTAGCTTCCCGCGTACCATTAGCTGGTGCGCCAGCTACTTCACCAACAACACTACCATCAGGGTTATCTGCGGTATAAACGTCACCACCATCAGGATTCCGTAGTTGATTTTGAGCATTACCAGGAGTATTACCAAGGGTAACGGTAATTATGTCATTGGTTTGAGCGCCAGCCTGTACTGTAACTGGCACACGCACCAATACCGTACCACCAGGCGAAACCGAGGGTGTGAATACCTCAGTGCTAGTGATATTTTGCCAGTTTTGACCACCGTCAATGCTGTATTGTAAGCTATTAGCTACACCACCATTTGGTAATGTACCAGAAACTGTACCTGGCCCAGTTGTTGTAGCTAAGTTAGGAATCCGAAATTGGGTGGGGTCGTTACCTACGTTCGTCAAAGTGTAGGTGTAGATGAGTAAGTCACCAACCTGGACTGTTGTATTAGTAGGGCTAGAAGTTGCATCTGTTACACCAGATGCACTGACAGTGATACCAGCAACCTCTGCCACGGTGACAACGACAGTATTAGAAGTGGCATTTATAGTTGTCCCTGGACTGTTGGGATCTTCGTAGGTCGCTGTTGCAGTGTTACTGATAGATGTACCCGCAGTCGTTCCGTCAGCTAATACGGGTGCGAGAAATTGGAAAAGGCTACCAGTTAATAATGCTGTTGCTACTAGAAATTGGTAAAGTTTATGCTGCTTATTTACAGATTGATTTCGATTTACCATAGAAGTAGTTTGTTTGCTGAACTTGTATCTCAGATTTTGAGACAGGATAAAGTTCGGCAATTCCTTTTAAGGAATTACCGATTTATGGCTGCCCAAAACGTTGAAGTTTTGGGAATGCATATTTAAGGAGTTAAATTATTGACACTCCTTGGAAATGATATTGAGACAATAACCAGAAATAACTTGTCTAGTTGTTTTATGCTTACCCTTGAGAATCAAAGCTGGCAATCGCAAATATGTGTAATTTATTACTGTATTTTGCTTAGTTATAGATGTAAATAGTAATGTAGCTTTTAAAGCAAAAAAAATCTTCCGTATAAATAAGTAACTTCTATAGCTGTGAATAAGCGCATCAAAGCTGGAAAATTAACTTTATTTTGGCAACACACATAGCAATTTTAGTGGTTTAATAAGACGCTAAAAAGACTAAAACTTATATAATCAAATGCTTTTGAGTTTTTGTTGTCAGAAATATATACTGCTCTATAGAGTCATTTAGATCAAAAAAATTGAAAGTTAACTAAGCGATCTAGATCGCTTAAATAGGATAGCAATTTCAGTAAATGCGATTTAATCATAAAAAAATGCAATTTAATCATATTAATTTACCGTGTTAATGCTGAAAAAGTAAATCTATTTTATTTTTTCGTAACATTAAAGATATGCGTGTAAATACTAAAAATAGAGATTACTAGTATTAAAGTTTTACAAGAATCATTCCTCTCAATACCAAACATACCCGACATTTTTTGTCGGGTATGTTTGACTGGTATTTTTGCTCGTGTTAGTATCAGGCGACAAGTGACAGACAAACAGGGAAAGCTAGTTTATGACTCAGGCAATAAAAACCCAAACCCAAACCAGCACTGCCTACTTTCAAGCCTTGAAGTGTAAGGAATGTGGTGCGGAATATGAACTCAAAGCCAGTAATGTTTGTGAGTTATGTTTTGGCCCGTTAGAAGTCAAATATGACTACAACGCCCTACGTCTGACTGTCACTCGTGAAACAATTCAAGCTGGGCCTAATTCAATTTGGCGCTACCGCCCCTTTTTGCCTGTCGCAACTGACAATGTTATAGATGTGGGAACTGGTATGACTCCCCTAGTTCGTTCCCACCGTCTTGCCCGTCGCCTGGGTCTAAATAAGCTTTATATAAAAAATGATGCCGTGAATATGCCCACCCTGAGCTTTAAGGATCGGGTGGTGTCAGTTGCTCTATCCAGAGCGCGGGAGTTAGGTTTCACTACTGTTTCTTGTGCTAGCACTGGTAATTTGGCAAATTCTACAGCTGCGATCGCAGCTCATGCCGGTTTAGACTGCTGTGTGTTCATCCCCGCAGATTTAGAAGCCGGTAAAATTCTCGGTAGCTTGATCTACAGTCCCACCCTTATGGCCGTCAAAGGCAACTACGATCAAGTCAATCGTCTCTGTTCGGAAGTTGCAAACACACATGGCTGGGGTTTTGTCAATATTAATCTACGTCCTTATTATTCTGAAGGTTCTAAGACGCTAGGTTTTGAAGTTGCAGAACAACTAGGCTGGGAACTACCCGATCATGTAGTTGCTCCTTTGGCGTCTGGTTCGCTCTTTACAAAAATTTATAAGGGGTTCCAAGAATTTGTCGAAGTTGGTTTAGTAGAAAACAAGAGCGTCCGTTTTAGCGGCGCTCAAGCTGAAGGTTGTTCACCCATCGCCCAAGCTTTCAAAGAAGGACGCGACTTTATTAAGCCAGTTAAACCGAATACAATTGCGAAATCGCTAGCGATCGGCAATCCAGCAGACGGAATTTATGCTGTAGAGTTAGCTCAGAAGACTGGTGGTAATATTGAATCAGTCAATGATGCCGAAATTATTGATGGCATCAAGTTGCTGGCAGAAACCGAAGGCATCTTCACAGAAACGGCTGGTGGTACAACCGTGGCCGTGCTGAAAAAACTGGTAGAAGCTGGCAAAATCGATCCAGATGAAACTACCGTGATTTACATCACCGGTAATGGTTTGAAAACCCAAGAAGCAGTCCAAGGCTATGTTGGCGAACCCTTGACTATTGATGCGAAACTCGATAGTTTTGAACGTGCGCTAGAGCGATCGCGTACTCTGGATCGCTTGGAATGGCAACAAGTCCTCGTTTAGTTAGGAGTTGGGAGTTATGAGTTTTTTGTATTCATAACTCTTTACTCTGAACTTTATTCCTAACTCTCCACTCTTCACTTTTTACTTCTATGGCTGTAAAAGTTTTAGTTCCTACGACTCTTCAGAGTTTTACTAATAATCAAGCTACTTTAGAATCCAGCGGTAACACTATTGCTGAATTGTTAGATTCCTTAGAACAAAGCTTTCCTGGCATTAAATCCCGGTTGTGCGATGAACAAGGTAAGCTACGTCGGTTTGTAAATTTTTACGTCGATAGCGAAGATATTCGCCATTTAGATGGTATAAACACAACCTTGAAAGATGGCGATGAAGTCAGTATTGTTCCTGCTGTTGCTGGTGGTTAATCCTGAAAACATCTACCTAGATTTAAGAAATAAATACATTTAGGCTTGCCGCGAGTGGCAGGCTTATTTTTATTGGTTGCAAATTCAGTATATCGAAAACTTTTGTAAATGACTTTAACGGCAACTATAAAATAATTCCTGGGAATTTTTAGCTTTTGACTGACCTACTCTACAACTCAAAATAGAAGGAGCCTGTATAAAGATCGTTTACATTCAGATTAGATTCTTACCAATCCTCCAGCAGAGATTACCAAGGCGTAATCTTGCTGCTCCTGTTGAACCTCAGCAATAACCTCAATTCTCCACTCACCAATCTCAGGAGTTTCAACAATAATCCCTTCTACGTTATTAACTGTATCTGGTATGCCCTCACCTTCAAAATCATTACCAAGGAGATATGTGCTGTTAGGACGGTAGAGAATTAAGTTTAAATTATTGATTAAATCTTCTCCTGGGTAGTCAGTGTAAACAAGAGTTACTTTTAAGGGAACCTGAATATCAGAAATTTGTAGTTTATACTCAGCTTTCTCACCTGTTTTCAGACCATTCGCTTCATCAATAAAAAGTACCTGCGTTGGTTCTGCTGGATTTAAAACTTGTTGTAGCTTGATCCTTCCCCACCCTTGTTCATTATCAGCGTAAGGTCTAGACGATGGATGGGCAAAGCGGTAATTAATATAAGTTGCGGAATGAATTAGTGCAGCTTTGATTAGAGCAGCGCTTGGATCAGTAATAGACGGCTGATGCCTCTCTCGCAGATATTGCCTCACCAATGCCGCACATCCAGCAACCATAGGAGTTGCCATTGAGGTTCCTCCCAAGTACATGTAATGCTCTTTAGCAGAAGGATAAGCTCCCCAAGCAAAATTATTGCTGGCAATCTGAGAGGATCGAGTCGAGAGGATAAATGTACCAGGAGCAATTACATCAGGGTGTCGGCGACCATTTTGACATGGGCCACGGCTACTAAAAGCCGCAATATCATCTACTGAATCAACCATGCCGTCAGAATTGAAGGGAAGATGAGGAAAGTCGTTTGGCGACCAATCACCATAAGTATGAGAAAATTGCCCATTACGATTATTCTCAGATGCTCCAACAGTCAAACAATTTTTAGCTGTTCCTGGAGGACTCACACTTCCTTGTTCAATTGCTGGTGTGTCAGAAGAACGATGTTTGCCATCATTTCCAGCAGCTACTAGCACCAAAAAATTTTTGTGTTCCCAAACAAATAGATCCAGATCGTTACATCTGTCATCATAGCTTCCTGGTTCGCCCCCACCCCATGAAATTGAATGGATTCTTGCACCTCTCTCATAAGCGTCCTCAAATAGTTGTTTGAGGTCGTCAGGAATACCGAATAACCCCGACTCAGGGGGATTTTGATAATAGGAATTCAGCCAGAAAAGTTGATATTCAGGATTCCACTTAGGTGTTTGCTCAATTGCTTGGAAAATCAATTGAGCATCTGTAGCCATACCAGCAGGAATAGAAGAAATTCCTAACTTTTTTGCTTGCTCTCCGTTTCCTAATGCAGTCCCTGCGATGTGAGTTCCATGTCCTGTATATATATCAGATGCTCCGTCGTCAGCTCCAGGATTGAGAATATAGGAATTTAGAGATGATTGTATTGGGTAACTGTTAATCCACCTAACTCTTTCACGAAAGTCAAGATGAAGTGTTTCAGATTCTCCTGTATCTAATCCTGTATCAGCAATAGCAATTATTTCTCCTTTTCCGGTCAAACCAATCGTTGGCGTAGGATTAGAGGGTATAACACCTCTGCCAATTATATGACAAGCTTTTTCGTTGAACAATTTTGGGATGACTTTTTCTTCTAAGGATTTTAATCCTATTTGATTAGCAATGATTTTGAGGGAATCTATTGCATTATTGTCTGAACTTAGATCGAGTATCAGCTTAGTTGTTCCAGGTTGATCGGCAACGCGAATTCCTTGAGGCTCTAAATTTTTAGCAGCAAGATCGCGATCTTCTTGAGTAAAGAAATTGGCAATTAGGATACCTGGAAGAGGAATGCCTCGATTTTGAGAACTGGGAGGATTTTGAGCTGCTTTTAATCTAGCTGTTGCGATCGCCTCTTTCGTCGCTGATTGACCTAAATTTTGAAGATATTGGGGTTGAACACGAATTTTCGGGACATAGGGTGTGACTTGAGAAACTTCCTCAAAGCTCCTGATATGGTTAATAATATCTTCGCTGGGAACAGATACAACAATTTCTAAACGGCTCAAAGGCTGCAAAATCTTTGCACCTATCTCTTCTATTTTTTGCTTCCAGCTTTCAAGGACTGGATTCTTAAACCGCACTACTTGATCTCTCATATTGGAATATCCAGGGCTAGGGTTAGGTGCTTCCGAAAACTTCAACCGCTCTACAGGAAAGAACTGCTTGATATTATTAATCGCTACCATCGAAGCTGAAACAATTGTGAATGCTGGATAGCTCTTAACAATTCGGACGTTTTGAAAACGTTCTAGCTCATTTTTGGAGGAAAAAACTCGGTATTTTCCTTCCTTCCCCCAAAGTCTTTCTTCAATTCTGTGTCGGGCATACTTAAGTAACTGCTGAATTTTGGGGGAATTATAGGGTAAATTTCCCTTTAATTTCTGTAGTTTATCTAACTCTAATTCTCCTCCCCGTTCAGCTGCCCACATGATAACAGCCTGAAATTCTTTTTCGTCAGCAGGAGTTATGAGAAGTGTTAATCTCCAGATTCTTTCACCTTTATTGCGTAAATCATGCAACTCACTAATTAGCTGTTCATTATTGCTGAAATCAATCGTATTACTTAATGTCTCAACTGATTCGATATCCGATTTCAGTAATGTCCCAATTTCACGTACCAAATCTTTTTGTTTCCCTTGAGGAATAAATTGTTCAAGTTCTTTTATTTTTTCAACAGTTTCTTCAATATCGCTGATATTTTCTGTCGAAGGGTCAACATTACTGATTTCAGGAATAATACCATTTCTTAATTCCCCAATCAATTCACTTTTTTTAACTTGATCCAACTCAACTTGTTTAATTAAACTTTTCCTTTCGCTTGGTTCAAGATCCGATTTAATTTTCTGAAACTGATTTTTTAATTCTCTTTCAAAATTACTGACACAATCAAGAAACACACTCAAACTTGCCATTTTTCAATTTTCCTTTCCAGCTTAATTTTCACCAGTCGATGATGTTATATTTATAGGACTTATCCAATTGTGACGAAAACCCAAGCCTTTATGATTAATTTGCTTCGTCCTTAATGATATAAAATCGTAGTCCGTGTGTAAGTCCTTATTTATTCAATATTTAGTATTTTTCTGACTTCTTTTTCAAGCTCAAAAGGGAGAAAATTATCTTTTTGACAAAACAAAACATTGCTGTCTCTACTAATTTCCTCTGCTAAATTTTCGTCAGAAACATTAGTAAATATGATGGTTGGTAAATAAGGATTTTCTTTTATTATCTTCTGATAAAATGCAATGCCTGTTCTTAGACCATAATGTGTTTGCTCGTCATCAAAACTTTCTCCTGTTGGCATCATGATGTCTAAGATAAGAAGTTTAATTTGTGTCTGGTTCTTGGCAAAAAACTCTAAAGCCGAGTCTACATCTGACTTAAATTCAACCTCGTGTCCAGATAAAACTAAATCCTGAACATAACTATCCATTCTTCTTCTTTCATCATCAACGAAAAGAATCATTTGGAGCCTCCTTAAATATTTTTGGTAGAATCAAATGAAACTCAGTCGGCTTTGAGTTGTTGACTAACTTTAAGCTTCCTCCTAGTTGCTGGATAATCGCTATAGAAATGCTTAATCCTAATCCCGATCCTCCTACTTTTTTAATTGCGTCCAAAGATCGAAATCCTTCTTCAAATATCTTATTTACATCGTCTTCTACAATCCCAATTCCCCAATCTTTGAATTTAATCATCAGGTTTTCTTTATACTCACTTGCCTCTAATAATATTTTGAATTGCCCTGGATTTTTTTCAGCATATTTAATTGCATTTATCAAAAGATTATAAATTACTTGATTTAACATAACCTTATCTGTAAGTATTGCCATCCTAGCAGCATCACCAAATTCATATCTTACACCCTTTACATGTAAACCATACTCATTTAAAATAGGTTTAAGCTGGTTAACTGTTTTAACAACAATATCTCGAAAAACAATAACTGATTCAACTTTAGGTTTTTCAGAGTAACTCCTACCCAAAAAGTATTCAATTTGTCTAATTTGATAAAGAAGTAAATCACAATCAGTTAGGATATCTTCAAACTTTATTGCAATAGTACTAGGAGCTAAATTTATATCACTAAAACGCCTCTGAAGAAAGCTAGCATGGCTTCTTATACCTACGACTGGAGATTTTAGCTCATGAGTAATTCTATCAATCAGCCCTGATTTTCTACGTTCAATAGCATGAACTGCATGTTCAACAAACCCCTTAAGTATTTGAACATCTTGCTCATAAATATGCTGTCTATATTCTCTTTTGTAACCAGCTTCAACAGTCCCTATGACTAAGTTATTCAAAGGCTCAATCATTGGAATGAAAACTCTGATAATATCTTCATGTCCAAACTTCTTAAAAATTTCTTTATCTAGTCCTGGATCATCGTTATCAGGTACTTTAATTTGTTTATTTCGTACAATATTGGCTTGAATATCGTCACTATCTAGATTATGTAAAGCCATTTTCTTAAACTCTTCCTTTTTATCTTTTGGAAGCCCAGATATATAATCAGATTTAATGCTAGTTCGATCTGAATTAATTAGGGAAATATTAACCCAAGTGAATTCAAGAATTGTA
The DNA here is from genome assembly GCF_034530635.1 of Nostoc sp. EspVER01. Classification (NCBI taxonomy): domain Bacteria; kingdom Bacillati; phylum Cyanobacteriota; class Cyanophyceae; order Nostocales; family Nostocaceae; genus Nostoc; species Nostoc sp. EspVER01. The sequence continues at coordinate 24,065 of NZ_JAVRCS010000032.1, read as the reverse complement.
GTAATACCTTTAATGACAATTTTTATAATTTCATCAAAATTTTGAGCCTTAGTAATTTCCCTTTCAATTTCCCGAATAGCCACCAATTTATTATAGAATTCAATTCTTTCCAGACGTAGAGCAGTATGACGTGCCAATAATAAGAGACGCTTTTGATATGTCTCAGGGAAATTATCAATTTTTGAACTTTCAATGTTTAATATGCCAATCCGCTTAGAACCTGTTTTGACTTCTAAGTTTTCTCTGATTGGCACTTTATCTATTAATATAGGAACAGACATCTGAGATCGCGTATCTGACCAACGTTTATGATAAGTTTTTGACCATTCATCGCTCAGAACATCATTAGCTATAATTGTTTTTCCTTCGATGAGTGCTTTATTAGTAATACCTATGCCAAATTCAAGCTCTGAAGTATTATTTAACTCTACTGACTCAAATTTGCCATTTTGATGGTTTAAACGACCAATCCATATTCGTGGCTTTGAGCCTACCAGCTTCAATGCTCCTTTTCTTAATAAGCTCCAAACTTCATTAGCTTCAGAAGTCGCTGTCATCTCAAGCATAATAGCTGTCAGATCCTGAAGTTTTTCCCTATCATCATAAATTTCCTTTTTGCCTTTGACAAAATATTTTTTTTGAATGCATAAAGAAGCAAAGTTTGCCAGTATATTAAATAAATTTTTTTCAGAATTATTGAAGTGGCGAGTATCTTTTGTAAATACATCAAGAATACCAACAATTTCGCTTTCAATCTTTAATGGAATACTTAAAAAAGAGATCCACCGTCTTTTATTGAGTTCATCAATATCAGCCAATCTAAAAGTTGCTTCATTTACATTGACCAAAGACAAGACTTTATCTCTATTCAAAATATACTGTACTCCTGGATGTCCCAAATCCATTTCAATTCTCTTGTACTTATCATCTACTTCTCCATAAGTAGCTATCACTTTAAACTTTGGCTTATCCTGCTCTTTGTTCCACAGAATACATATTGGAACAGACAAAAGGTCACAAACTTTCTCAGGAAGGGCTTGGAGTAATTCATCAGCAGAGGTTGAAATTAAGCTTTGTGACAAATCATTTAAATATCTCAATATTTCGCTAGAAGATTTCTTAAAATACTTGCTGTCTTCAATGCTTGCCATTCTTTTGTTTCCATTACGAATTTCTTTCTAGAGTGCATTCAAGTTTTTATGCCTAAAACCAACAACCCAAAAATCATTCTTGAACAGAAATAAGACTATGTATTACGTTTCATAAACCTATCCCACTAATAAAATTTGTTCTAAAAAGCTTAAAAATATGACGATAAATCAAGTTTTTTAAGCAAACTTTACTTACTCAAAAAATTAGGAATTTTTAGAATAGGGTATAAATTCATATAACTCTAATTGAATCTAGGTAATTAGTCACAAATAAGTAAGCCTAAGTAACGCTACTTGCTCCGCAAATAACATTGCAGCTACACCCTTATTAGTAACCTCAGCCACTTAACTATTTATTATGCGAATTTATTATGCGAAAACTTTCCATATATCAAACTCAGCGATCTAAACAGGGAAATGGTTTCAGGCATTTTAAGACATTTTCAGCATAATATCAATATTTTTACGGATTTTAACTGGATTTGAGGCTATACTTTATTTCATAATCAACCCCATCCAAAGGGTATGTTAAGTGCCAAAATAGAAGCGTTTTTGACAGATTAGCCAAACAAAAACTGGCTGCTTCTACTCACAATCATGCTTTAAATTAAATTTTTTATCTACGAATAGGTAATAAAGCAAGATTTAGGTTTAAAGATTTATACAGTATATGTAAGTAAATATAAATTTTTAACAATAGTTATTACAAAAAAATAAGTTTTAATAATATGCGACGAACTGTCCCACTTATCGAGACTTTTTAGGCGATCGCTTAATTCATTTAAAAATATTCTCAATAAATGAATCTCAGTGTCTCCCAAAGTTCTGAGCGTTGGCTTACAGCGCATCTATAGGAAGTCACAGAAGCTTACTGTTATGTGAAACTAAAATTAAAAAGTAAAAGTACTCCGTAGAATGCCGATAGTAACTGAGTCACTATCTGGTGTATTACCAGGCTGGATAAGATGAATTATTCCTGGTGTAATGCTAATATTATCTGTTAACTGAAAACGATAAAATGCCTCAATTTGAGTGGTAGTACCTGGTTGTCCACCTGCTCGTCCTAAACCTGTATTGATAAAATCAGGGACATTATTCCCTACAGGTAAGTTGCTACTAGTAATTTTAGGAGGTTGACCGACATAAATTCCTCCTAAATTTCCTTTCTTCAATAAATCAGGGAAATTCATAAACACCATATAATTTGTCGTTTCTACACTTCCAGATTGCCCAGGAATATAAGATTTAGTATAACCACCCCACGCACCCGCACTAATACGGGGAGAAATTTGCCAAGTAAGAGTTGCACCCACGGCGTTAGTTTGTAGCGGTGCTGATTTCCCGGTAGTGGTATTAACTGTAGTTAAGCATTCATCACCAACAAAGGTTAGCAAACAACCATCAGAAGCGTAATTATTAACGTAATACAAACTTAAATCTAGAGTATCGGTTGGTGTCAGCAGTAATTGCACACCGGTAGTGGTGGTTCCATCAAATAAACCGCTACCTTTACCGGGATTTCCTGGGTTATAACTAGTATAAATAGCCTGCAAACTAGCGCGTTTAGCAAATTGCCAATCAATAGCTATACCACCGTGACCATATCCCATATTTAAAATTGGGTTTCTTTGGGCAAAATAAGATAATGGCCCTGTTGCAGCACTTTCTACCCGATTGGGGCCTCGGAAAGCAGCTGGCATACTTACGCCTTCTGTTCCTACCATTACTGCTAATTTATTTGTCACCAGCCAATGAAAATTTAGGTCACTTACAATCAAGCTATCTGTAGGAAATTCGTAGCCAAGTAAAACATCATTTCGAGAAACACTATTGGTAAATCTAGGTGTAGTTTTTCCTTTACCATCTAAAAGACCTGTAAACAAGTAACTACTGGGAGTGATTTGACTAGTTAAATACAGCTGTGCCAGGGAAATAACATTAATATTTGTCCCGGCATCATCTGTATCCTTTTGCCCATCTCTAGGATTAACATCACCACGATTGTTAGTTCGTCCTTGAATGCCAACTATCAGTAGTCCACTGAGTTTAGTTGTTGTTGAGAATTGGTTGGCTTCAATTTCAGCAGTTTTGGCTTCTAAATTATCGACACGACCCCGCAAAGTTGCTAATTCAGGAGCAAATTCTGACTGTAATTTTTGTAATATTGCTAAATCTTCGCTAGTGACTAAATCGCTGGTGGCTGTAGTGATTAATTCGTTGACTCTATCTAAACAAGCGTTTACACCCGCAGCAAATTCATACCGAGTTAAGGCACGATTACCGCGATAGTTGCTATCTGGATAGCCGGCTATACAACCATAACGTTCTACCAAAGATTGCAAGGCTTGAAATGCCCAATCGTTGGGTTGTACATCCTTGAGTTGAGATACCGATGTAACTTGGGTCATCGGTTCTTCTGGGGAGAGGGAGGAGGATGAGGGAATAATATTATCGCCCTTAACTCCTATCTCCTGAGTAGTTTCTGGATTGATGTACTCTTGTGCTAATGCTTTTTGTGCAACTCCATTTACTCCCGCAATTAGTAACCATGCGAGCATCCAGGTTTTGCGATGACTGCGGCTAATAAGTCTACCTTTCAATTTTTTACACTCTGCTCACATACTTAAGTGAAGAGTGTATTCCCGATTGTCTAGGGTTCACATGGGGACATTTACGGATTTTGTCCCAAATTAGACTTAATGCTTCTGGGCAACTTTTGAAAGGGCGAGTATAACAGGGTATTGGGGAATGGGGACTGGGGACTAGGAAAGAGTTTCTCAATCCCTAATCCTCAATTCTCTAATCCCGAATCTATGGCAAATCGTTCACGCAAGCTGAAGCCAAAAGCCTCTAAACCAAATCAACCTCGTGCTGGTGCGATAAAACGCGTCGTTAAAAAACCTCAGAAAAAGCTAAAACGAGGAAGTTGGTTGTCATCAATATTAGCGATCGCAATTATCTTAAGTAGTGCTAGTCTAGTTATGGCTTTTGCCTGGATTAGTGTTCTCTTCATCTTCAATCCAGACGAGGTAAGCTGGCTAAATAAAATTTTACCTGCATGGGCACAAATCCCCCTTGGTAAACACGAACGCCCCAAAACTCTCAAACAAATTCAACTCGATTTGAGTAAAAAAAACCAAATATTTGGGGAAACTCTGCCTTTACATCAGGATGTGAAAACCTCATTTTTACTACCAGTTTTTCAAAAACGTGCTAATTGTCAATCTGATTGTGAAGAACTGGTGGAACTCAGGGTTTACGAGCTATCAGTTGAGTTAGAGTTTAAATCTCAGTCAGAAAATTACTACTATCTAGCGACTCAATTACCTATAACTGGCCCAGATGAATCCTTTTTGATTTCTTCTTTGCTTGATGGAACATCCGAACCCCAGGATATCAGTATTCCCCTACCTTTAACTGAAGTGCAACGCTTTGAAGGTAAGACACCATCATCAGGGGTTTGGTTTGATTTGCGGGGTAAACGCCAACAAGGAACTGGTTCTATCCGCTACGGTTACGTCGTATACTACAATCCAGAACGCACAAATTTACTACAAATGTTGTCTTGGACTAGTCCTAATGGACAATTACCCAAATGGCAGCAGGTAACTGGTGATGGTACAAAAGAGTTAGTTGTGGATCAAACAGTAGGTTTAGAACCACACTTACAGGTTTATCAAGTCAAACCTTTGAAGTTATTCCTCAAACCAATTCAATTGGAGGCAATCAGCCTCAAATCATCATCCTTCAAGGATTCTGGATACCAAAATGCCCTGTCAATTGCCCGTAGTGGATTGTGGACACCAGCCTTTGAATGGTTGAAATTTGTCAAGAAACAGCGCAAAGGAGTTTTACCAGAAGCGGCGCAAGCGCAAATGGATTTGATTCGCTTGCATTCTCAACTGACTAAAACCCAAGCCCAGAAAATTTGGGCAAGTCCTAGTCAAGAAGTGCTGGCAGATTTGATTGATGGCCGCTGGGAGAGAGCTTTACAGGTGTTTGAAGCGTCGCCACATAATGCCCAAGAAATTGCGACCTTACTCAAAGCTGATGAAAAACGATTGTGGAATCGCACAGCAGCAGCGTTGCAGGTGAACCCAAATAGACGAGAGGTGCAAGCTTGGTTCGCGTTGATTTTAGCAGTTCAGCGGGGAGAAGGACATGCTAATTCTTGGTTAAAGGCGCAACCAAAAATTACAAAAGAGAATCTTGACTATATTCAAAGTCTGTTGGCAAGACTCAATGGTGAGGGTACAAAGTCGCAAATATCCTCTAGTCACCCTAGCCAGATTGTTGGTACGGTGCAACCAATTACTCAAGTTACCAACGCCGAATGGTTGCAACCAAATTCCCCAATAGATTTGAAACTTACGGATAACCAAGTTTGGTATCAGGTGGAGGTGAGTGCATTTAATGACGGGAAACGCTGGCTAAATTTCCCCTTTGAGAATTTCAACCCACCGAAAACTGACGCCGCCAAATTTTTCTGGAAAACTTTGGGAATCACTTCTGACTCGGAAATCCAGATTGTAGTCTGGTTGCCAAATGGAGAACAAAAAATTACTATCGCCGCTATCAAAGCGGTGCAACTACAGGGTAAAGTTTTGCGCCTATTAGCTGCTGGCCCAAAAATTCCAGATAATCAAAACGATGTTCTCCAACCCAAGCCTTTAGCTTTGACGAATGCAGCATTGGAATGGGTGCAACCATCTCCTATTACTCTACGAGAACTGCATCAACAAAATCCCCAAGGGGTGAAGGTAATGCTATCGAGTCTGTGGCAATCTTTACAAAAATCCGATGAAGTTCCAGCTGGTGCTATTCCTAGCTTTGAACAGATGCAGGAAAAATTGGGTGATTGGCCCGTTCAAGTGATTGATTTAACAAATAACGCTCAATCAGAAATAATACTGACTATCTCACCAGAAGCAATAGCGTCCTTAAATCAGCCGACACCTGAAATTCAGGGAGAAAACCCTAAGCAACGCCGTGACCGGACTATAATTTTGTCTGATGTAAATAAAGTCATTTACACTGATTTTACAGGAAATTACTTACAAAGACTCTCTGCGATCGCCAAGCTTTCAGGGGTGCAATCCTTAGCTTTACTGGTAGAAAATGCTCATAACTACAGTTTGAGGCGCTGGTCAGAGAAAAATCAGCGCTTTGAATAACGCACCCCTGATTCAAATTTCCCCTTTACTCAAATTTAAATTAAAGAGGGAAAAGCGTAGGCGTAGCCCTTCTCCTGTCGGAGACGCTGCGCGTAGCTTGCTTCCACGAAGTGGTACGGCTGCGCTCAGGAACCACCCGTCGTAGACATCGCTATCTAGAAGACGGACTTATTCTTCTTTTTGGTTGGTTTCGGCTAAACGTTGGTGCTTTAAGTTTTCCAATTGCTGCAACAGAGAGTCTACCTCTGCTTGTAAATGCATCAATTTAGCTTGCTGATCGTCTTGATAATAAGACTTGGTTAACTTACTGACCCAGGCAGTCTGGGATTCGCGATCGGAAACACTAGATAAATAAGTAGGCATCGCTAATTAAATCCACTATTTAACTCACACCATTAGAAATATTATAATAATGCTCTTTTAAGCTTTATTAAAGTATTGTATATTTTCAATCAATTACTCTAATGGATTTTGGGTTCAATCATAAAAGACGGTGATTAAAATGGTTGTGTTCCAAAAAAACACTGACCCAAGTGTGTAAAGCTTCTTTCCACCAGACCGTACTTAGGAATAGTTAATTTATAGTCTGTCAATTATGACTGTACAAATGATTATCGCCGTTTTTAGGGAATTTACGCAAGGAATTATATGTAGACTATATCAAGAATTACGCGAAATTATGAAAAAACGTAGGGCGAAGCACTTACACTTAGTGCAGTATCTCATAGAAAGGAAGGTAGAAGGATATTCTCAAAAAGAGACAGCCTCTTAAGTATTTTTCCTGTCTTCACTTAAGCGAATAGAGTAGGAAAATCCACCGATATACTTGACTAAACGAAGGCAATAAAAGCAGCTTTAACCACGGAGGAATCAGAACTTCAGGGAGTTATGAGGCAAGCCTGTGAATAGGGAATAAGGAACAGGGAATAGAAAAAAGGATAGATACGTAGTGAGTCTTCTTCAAAAGTTAAATAAAGAATCCTATAGATTTACAGATGATTTTTCACCTCGTCAGTATCCTCTAAGCTAATTTGTTGAACCGAAGGTCGCCGTGGCGGTTTATGATAAATTAACGTTCTAAATAAAATAGCAAGTGAAACGCCTGCACCACAAAAAATAATATTCTTAACAAGATTCTTTGGGATTAGGGAACTCTGAACGGGCAACGTGGTAACGAAAAATCTACTTTCTTCCTCTTTACCATTTTGCACTTCCCGATCCTACCCTTTCTAAATATCCAATCCTTACATTAAGAAATTTTAAATCCCGTGACTTTGAGCCTGTCTGTTGCTACATCTCATCGCCAACCCTGGCCCGGACTGATAGAAGCCTATCGCGAATACTTGCCTGTCAGCGAAGAAACACCGATTGTCACTCTGTTGGAGGGCAACACACCTCTAATACCAGCGCCAGCGATCGCAGAGCGCATTGGCAGACAAGTAAGGGTTTTTGTAAAATATGATGGTCTGAATCCCACCGGTAGCTTCAAAGACCGGGGGATGACTATGGCAATTTCCAAGGCCAAGGAAGCAGGGGCAAAAGCAGTCATTTGTGCCAGCACGGGCAACACCTCAGCCGCCGCCGCCGCTTATGCCAGACGGGGAGGCATGAATGCCTTTGTATTGATTCCCGACGGTTATGTGGCGCTGGGCAAGTTAGCTCAAGCGTTGTTGTACGGCGCAGAAGTATTGGCAATTAAGGGTAATTTTGACCAAGCGCTAGAAATTGTCCGCGAGATGGCCGAAAGCTATCCAATCACTTTAGTGAATTCGGTCAATCCCTACAGGCTAGAAGGACAGAAAACAGGAGCCTTTGAAATTGTTGATGCATTGGGTGATGCACCAGACTGGTTATGTATTCCCGTGGGAAATGCGGGGAATATCACAGCATATTGGATGGGATTTTGTCAATATCATCAAGCTAGAAAGTGCGATCGCCTACCGAAGATGATGGGATTCCAAGCCGCAGGAGCAGCCCCCTTAGTACATGGTCAGCCAGTGGCGCATCCCGAAACCCTAGCGACAGCAATTCGCATTGGCAACCCTGCAAGTTGGGAATTAGCGATCGCAGCCCAAACCGCCAGTCAGGGAAATTTCCACGCCGTTACCGATGCCGAAATTCTCGACGCTTATCGACTTTTGGCAGCATCAGAAGGTATCTTCTGCGAACCTGCTAGCGCCGCTTCTGTAGCCGGGTTGTTGCAGGTGAAAGACCAAGTTCCCACAGGTGCGACAGTCGTTTGTGTTCTTACAGGCAATGGTCTAAAAGACCCAGATACAGCCATTAAACACAATCACAGTCAATTTCAACAAGGTATTGCGGCAGAATTGGGCGCAGTCGCCAAGGCAATGGGATTTTAGGGCATTGGGTATGGGAAGGGGCACAGGGGCAGAGGAGAAAAACTTACTGCAACTTCTCCCCTGTTCCCCTGCTCCCTTGCTCCCCTGCTCCCCTGCTCACTGCCCCTGCTCGTTCGTGTGCCAAGCTATCAATAGCATCACCCAAGGCAGTAGTCAGGTTATTGCGGCTTTGGGCGTGATTGTCCTGCTCAGTTTTCAAAGCTTGCAAGAGGCGATCGCGTTCTTTAATCGCGGCGATAAGTTTAGCTTGCAAGTCTTCCACAGATTTTAGCTGTTCTATTTCTTGTTGAATCGCTACTGGTGTCCCAGCAGCGAGTGTGTCTATTTCAAAACCTTGGAGTTTATGCAGTTCTGCCTTGAGGGAGGCGATCGTCTGTTGGGAAAGTTGGGCATCTGTGCGGCGTTGTTCTGCTTCTGTGTTGTAAAGCTGACGCCATTTTTGGGCACTTTCCCAAGCAGTATCGCGCTCGTGTTGCAGCTGTGCCATCTGCTCTTTGATTACCTGGATTTCTGTCAACCACTGTTGTGTTAAATCTTCATTCATAGATTAATAGTCATTAGTTAGGAACTCTCCCCCACTTCCCACTCGGTATTCTTGCGGTAGAAAGATAGATGCGATCGCTACGCAAAATTTAGCACAGTAGTTAATAAACCCAACCAGTTTTAACTCTAAATTATGCCAAAGCCTCGTTTTTTTCGCTTTTTTCGCCATCTCAATTGGCGCACGATTAAAAAAACTTTTTCTAGGACAATCGAAAGGCGACTTTTAGGACTCGCCTCAGAAATCGCCTTCAATGCCATGTTATCCCTGTTTCCAGCAATTCTTGCTATCATCACAGCCATTGGCTTATTGGCAGAATCTTTACAAAATACCTTTAAACAACTGGCGGCACAACTAAGTCAAGTCCTACCCGAACAAGCCCTGAATCTGATTCGTGATTTTGCTACCGCAGAAATTACTAATTCCAAAAACAGTGGTTTATTTTCTCTAAGCTTTGTATTAGCAATTTGGACTGCTTCGGGGGCGGTGAGTACCGCAATGACAGCCCTCGATCAAATCCATCAAATTTCTCCAGAAAACATCCGCCCCTTTTGGAAAGCCAAACTTGTCTCTCTGGGATTAACAGTCGGTACTATGTTGCTTTTAGTATTGGCTTCTTTCTCAGTGTTTACTAGCGACTGGCTTTTGGGAATAGTAGTGCGCGAAAATAGTTCTTTGATATTTTTGTTGCATCTTTGGCTACTGTTACGCTGGCCTTTATCTTTAAGCATTGTTGCTGTCGCCTTTGGCTTTGTCTATCGCTATGGGCCAAGCAAATGGAATTCAGGTACGCCGATGATGCCTGGAGCAATTTTAGCGGCTGTTTTTTGGGCAATGTTGTCTGCTCTATTTCGGTTATATGTGGCGAATTTTGGCAATTATAATAAAGTATATGGTGCTGTAGGGGCTGTGATAGTTTTAATGCTCTGGCTGTCAATGAGCGCTGCTGTTCTGTTAATTGGCGATCAGTTGAACGTAACCGTCGGCGAAGATATGCGCTTAAAAGCCCAACCGCAATCGAAAGTAAAATATTATTCGTAAATACCTGAGAAAATGATTGCAAAAGCTCAGTAGGGGAGTAAAATATCTAACGATTCAATACAAAGTTAGCGATCGCCTCCATGCCTGATTCTCCTCCTCGATTTCCGATGATTGAACCTGATGCCAAAGCACCCACCTTGAAGCGCCTGCGTCAGTTAAGTCGGCTGCTGGATAATGTTATTACCATTCCTGGCACAAAGATTGGTTTTGGTTTAGATCCAATTTTAGGACTCATACCGATTGGTGGTGATTTTTTGGGAATAATGTTTTCTAGCTACATCATTCTAGAAGCAGCACGGCTAGGCGTATCTAGAGCCACTCTAGGTAAAATGGTTTTGAATATAATCATTGATGGTTTAGTAGGCGCTGTCCCAGTTTTGGGAGACTTTTTTGATTTTGCCTGGAGAGCTAACACTAATAATATCAAGCTCTTGGAAGAATACTTAAAGTTTCCCAGCGAGCAAAAGAGTGCAGATCGGTGGTTTATCTTTGCCGTTTTGGCTGGACTGTTGCTAATTTCCATTGTCTTAGTAGCATTGCCCGTGATCCTAATTAGAATTTTGTGGAACGCCCTAACAGGCGGTTAAATTGTTTATTGATAAAAGAATGAAAGATTGGTGGCAAGCTACTTTTCCCAAAGGGCGGCAAAGTTTAGTTATTAGTGATGCTAAAGGTTATCCTATACAAATTGCTTATGGCGAAAAAGGTAAAGGTAAACCGCTAATTTTATTACATGGTATGGGGAGTTGGAGCTACAATTGGCGCCACAGTGTAGCAGCATTATCTAAATATTACCGAGTAATTTGTTTTGATGCCAAAGGTTTTGGTTTTTCTGAAAAACCATTATCTCGTAAAGAACACAACGGTCATCAAGTTATTGAGTTTCAAAGAATTATTCAGGCATTATGTGATGAACCCGCAGTGATTGTGGCAGAATCTTTGGGGGGATTAGTTGCCCTTGCTCTTGCTCAAGAAAATCCGCAGTTAATCGGACGGCTTATAGTAGTAAACGTACCTGTTTTTGCCGAACAGCTACCCCATTGGTCTATGTGGCTGCTTGCCAAAACACCCTTAGAAGTAATGCAAACAATTGACTCCTTACGTCTGACATATTTGTTTGCACCTCTATTTAGAGAAGTTATGGCAATAGAAAGACGTGGGGTATTATTCGATCCCTCAATTTTGACGCAGGAAGATATCTATTGGATAACTTACCCGTTTACTGAATTGCCTGGTACGATCGCAAAAGTTGCCGAAGAGTTACAAATAGCGGCGCGAGAAATTGAGAATTGGCAAGCAAATAAGCCCAATATGCTCACCAAAATTCAAAACAACCTGAGTGCAATTAAGTGTCCCACACTAGTTTTGTGGGGTGAGCAAGATAGTTGGTTTCCTGCTAGTCATGGTAAAAAATTACATCAACATATCCCCAATTCCAAATTACAGATTTTATCTAACTGTTGTCATGATGCCTCAACTGGTGCTTCTGAGGTGTTGAATAAAACGATTCTTGAGTTTTTAAAAGATACTAACTTCTAAAGAAGAATTCAGAAGCCAGAATTCAGAATTCAGTAATCTTTTAGTAGGGCTTTTAAATCCGGTGATTCAGTTGCTCTCTACGTTCGCGCAGCGTGTTGCAGACAGACGCTACGCGTAGCTTAATTCTGAGCAAGAGTATTACTGTTACGCTATATACCAGTTGCACAAAATTCATTCTGACTCCTGAATTCTGACTTCTGAATTCTGTTTCGATAAAAAGAGAGTGGGAGGAAGCATATCAGTTAGCTTTCAGACTCCCACTCTACCATTTGCTGCTGAAGTGAACAGGAATGTATACAGACGTTACCCATTAGGGGGCTAATGCGTAGTTCAACAACAACGCCTGTACGCATTGAATATTCCTGTTGCAGCAAATGCCAAACCTGATTATTGAATTTATTTACTGAGATAAATACTCGGCAAATAATTGTTATAGATAGCTTTTTGTTTTTGTAACTCACTTAGTAAATAGTGTTTTACAAAAGGAATTTGCTGAGGTGGTAGTCCCTGATAATCAAACCCTTGAAGTCGTTTATCTTCATACAATTTAACTTGAATCATCAAAAGCTAGTTGCCATTTTGGCAAGTTTTTAAATTTCCTAATTGCTCATATATAACTTTTTAAAAGCAGTTAAACCGCTATATAGCAAATAAATTATTCGTATATAACAAGATTCCCGACTTCTTGAGAAAGTCGGGAATCTAAACCAAGCTAATTGGCAAAAAGTGTTAATTTAACGGGGTTTTACTTTACCGTAGTATTAATACTGGCGTAAAATAGCAGACAATGAACTATTTTTACGAAGATCCATCAAGTCTGCTAAAGGTTCTGTGCGCGTATCCAGGTGGTGCTTGTGTTCTGCTGGGAGAACAGTTACCAGATGCTTTGTTTTAGGTTGCATCTGCATAAGGGGCATTAGTTGTGGCTGTGGCACAAAAATTGGCTGACTCTTGGGAAGATGTGGTTCCAATTTTTGGTGATGCTTCTGTGCCAAGCGTACCTGATGGCGATTAACCTGTTTTTGAACTTTTTGCGGTTGCTTGGTGCGGTTAAGCATTCGGAAAATCAGCAAGGAACCGCCACCACAGCTGAGAACGATCGCAGCAATCATCCATAAAGGTGTAGGATTGCTATTCTCAGACGGGGGACTGATTGGTTCTTCAACTATAACTGGGATTTTTTCTGGTTCTTCTTGTGGCACGGGGCCAGCATTACCTAAGCTATATAAGGCAAAGGTGCCACCTCCCAGAAACATGGCTAAACACCCAGTCAACAATAGCCAAGGATGATGTGCAACCAGATATATCAGAACATTCGAGCTGTTTCTTAGTCTCGATTTCCTGTTTGTCAGCTCTGGAGTAGCCCTTTTTAATTGGGTTCGCTCGCGCTGTACACTCTGACTTTTTTCCATGATTACTTTCAGATTTGTACCCCTCTAGTCAATAAATTGTACTGGAGGAGTCAAGCATCAGGTATCCGTAACAAAGTTGAGATTTTAGTAGCTTTTTTGTAAAACCTAAGCTACAAAATCTGGCTAAATTTTGCCAAAGTTCTGTATTTATTGTGACTTTTTGCCGTAATAATCGGAAATCAGTTTGCTGATTTATTCTGTCAGCTAGGAGAATGCCTTTCAAGAGCAAGTTGAATTAACCGATCGACTAATTCTGGAAAGGAGACTCCACTATGGGCCCAGAGTTGGGGATACATACTCGTTGCAGTAAAGCCTGGTAACGTATTGATTTCGTTAATAAATACTTCTTGTGTTGCTTCTACATAGAAAAAATCTACCCTTGCTAACCCAGCAGCGTCAACAGCGGCAAAAGCTTGCAAAGCCATGTCCTGAATTTGACGAGCGATCGCATCTGGAAGCTGGGCAGGAATCAGTAAATCTGCCCGACCCTCAGTATATTTAGTTTCATAATCATAAAAATCGCTGTCATAAGTAATCTCTCCAATGACAGAGGCTTGGGGTTGATCGTTACCTAAAACGGCACACTCAACTTCTCTAGCGACTACTCCAGCTTCTACAACTAGTCGGCGATCGTAACTGGCAGCACTATCTAAAGCGGCTTCTAATTCTGGGCGCGATCGCACTTTGGCAATACCCACCGATGAACCCAAATTAGCTGGCTTGACAAAAGCAGGATAACCTAACGCTGCCTCAATCTCATCACACAGTTTCGGAAATACGCAAGGATTAGACCAAACTTGGGATCTAGTTACCGCTTTATATTTTACCTGTGGTAATCCCGCTTGCTCAAAGGCAATTTTCATGGCAATTTTATCCATGCCCATTGCCGAACCTAAAACCCCAGAACCGACGAAGGGGACTTGCATCAAGGTGAGTAACCCTTGAATCGTCCCATCTTCACCGTTGGGGCCGTGGAGGATGGGAAACCAAACATCTACTTGGGCAACTTCAGAGGGAGATTGCCACTTGCTTAAGGTTTGGGCTTGAGGGTTAGATGTCAGATTTCCCTCAGAAGTTGATTCTTGAGATTCCAGTAACGGACTGCCGGTTGCTAAAACCTTTTCGGGTGCTTCTCCAGCCAGCCAGCGGCCATCTTTTTGGATGTAAAAAGGCAGTATTTCGTACTTGTTAGCATTTTCCCCTGCACTTAAGGCTTTAGCGATCGCCCCAGCTGATTTGATCGAAACTTCATGTTCTCCCGAACGACCGCCAAACAGTAACCCCACCCGCAGCTTAGTCATTTTCGGTTCCTCCACACTTCTCAAGCAGATAGCGTATCACAACCTACAAAAATTGCCATATTTTTCTAGATTATTTTATTGCCCCTTCAACGAAGAGGCAGGGGGCAAGGGGGCATTGGGCATGAAGAAGAGACAAAGGAGAGGGGGAGACGGAGAGACTTGTTTAATAATTCTCCCTTGTCCCCCTTGTCCCCCTTGTCACCCTGCCCCCTGCCCCTGCCTCCAATTAAAACAATCGTGTTGTCAGCTACAGTAATATTCCAGGAGAATGGGCAACAATATTGATAACTAACTAGAAATGCAGCCCTACCCGTAAAAGATGCTGCCGTTTCATGAAACCCAGAATTATTGTTTGTGGCTTAGGACGTACCGGATATAAAACCTTTCGTCTGCTGAGACATCAGGGAGCCTTCGTTGTTGGCATTCATCACCAATCTATCTCTGGCGAAACAGCAGGAGATGTGATTGTTGGAGATTTACAAGCAGCTTCTACCCTGACAGCAGCAGGAATTCAACAGGCGCACACTTTAGTCATCGCTGGATCTAAAGATGCTCTGAATTTATCTATTATGATGCAAGCGCGGGTGCTGAATCCCCAGATTCGGATTATCAACCGTTTTTATAATACAAATTTAGGAGAGCGCCTAGATCAAAGTTTGCCAGACCATTTGAGTATGAGTGTTGTCGGATTAGCAGCACCCGTATTTACCTTTGCAGCGCTGGGAAACAGAGCGATCGGACAAATAAAATTATTTCAGCAAACTTGGCCAATTCACGAAGAATACATTCATGAAAACCACTTCTGGAAGGGCCGAAGGTTGAGTGAATTGTGGGAAGACCGATCGCGGATGCTAATTTATTACTTGCCAGTCAAAGGTGAGATGGATTTGGTATCAGCTGTCATATCTGGCCAAGAAATCCAAGTAGGCGATCGCATAATTATTGGTACACAACCCCGCATCCGTTCTCCCCGGAGATCGTTGATTAAAAAACTGCTGAAAGTTATGACTAATCTTCAGCAGTTTCAGCAACATGGGCGATCGGTAGTAGTGGGTGCTATTGTCCTATTAGCGGTGATCCTGATCGCTACATTCACCTATATGTCGGCTGAGTTGAGTTTGTCTCCTGTCGATGCTCTATATTTTTCTGTAGGCATGATTACAGGAGCAGGTGGTAATGACAAAGTAGTAGAAAATGCTCCTAACAGTATTAAGTTATTTACTGTTGTAATGATGCTGGTTGGAGCAGTGGTAATTGGTATTTGGTATGCCATGCTCACCGATTTTGTCTTAGGAAGCCGCTTTAAGCAATTTTGGGATGCAGCCCGAATTCCCCAGCGATCGCACTACATTGTCTGTGGCTTGAGTGGTATTGGGGTGAGAATTGTCCAACAACTCCACGCCAGCGGACATGAAGTTGTAGTAGTTGAACCCGACTCCAACAATAAATATATCAACACCGCCCGCGAACTGGGTATTCCCGTCATTCAGGGAGATGCCAGCTTCCGCACAATACTCAAAGCCAGCAATATAAACTCTGCCGCCGCAGTGCTGGCTGTTACTAGCAATGATGCTACCAACCTGGAAATTGCCCTCAAAGCCAAAGGTTTAACACCCAGCATTCCGGTGATTGTTCATTATGCCGATCCTGATTTTGCTGGGATAGCGCAACAGCTATTTGGCTTCGAGGCTGTACTGAGTCCGGCTGAACTGGCAGCCCCAGCTTTTGCTGCCGCTGCACTAGGGGGGCGTATCCTTGGTAATGGCATCACAGCGGATAGTCTTTGGGTGGCTTTTGCGACTGTGATTACAACTTCACACGTCTTTTGCGGTCAGTGGGTGAAAGATGTAGCAATGTCTGCTGACTGTGTACCTTTATACGTAGAAACAAATCACCAAACTCTTCATGGCTGGGATTTATTAGAAACTAACCTCAGTGATGGTGATGTTTTATATATGACTATGCCAGCGACGCGGCTATATCAATTGTGGCGGGGCGAACAAGTTTGCGAATCACACGCTTAAATAATTCGTAATTAAGATATACAAAATATTCTTATTTGCTCCCCTGCTCCTCTGCTCCCATGCCCCCCTGCTCACCCTATTCCCCACTCCCATTTATTTGTTAACTACTCGTTGTTGGTATTCTTGCTCAGTAATCATATCGAGAGTGTTCTCTAGGCGATCGACAAATACGATACCGTCGAGATGATCGTACTCGTGTTGAAAAATCCGAGCGATAAAATCTGTTAATTCTTGTTTTTGTAAGTTGCCTTGAGAGTCTGTGTATTCCACCTCAATAGATTTATACCGAGGAACTAACCCCCTAATTCCTGGAACACTTAAACAACCTTCCCAATCTTTAACAACTTCAGTTGAATGAGCAATGATTTTGGGATTAATCATAGCAGTAGGTTCCATTTCCGGGGCGTTGGGATACCTGGCATTAGGGCGGGAAGCCACAATAAATAAACGATAGGATTGTGCTACTTGAGGCGCAGCAATTCCCACACCGTTAGCCTTGGCAACAGTGGCGATTAAGTCCTCAATTAATTTTTGGATCTGCTCATCTTGAATATTTTCAACCCAAGCAGCTTTTTGGCGCAATGTTGGATTGCCTAATTGAATTATCGGCGCTAATTCAGTCATGATAAAGCTCCTTTATGTAATGGGGAGTAAGGGGGCAGGGGAGCAGGGGAAGAAGAACTATTTACAAATGACCAATGACAAATGACAAGTATTATCCTTCACGTCTCACAGGCAAAGGAGCAGGTTGAACTCCTACTTGGACAATTTGCCCATTGCGTTCCACTTCTATGGGTAATTTAGTACCAATTTTGCTCTTTTCTACTAGCTTTTGTACTTCTTCAATTTTAGTAACAGGCTGGCTGTTAATGCTTTTAATCACATCGCCGACTCGTAGTCCAGCTATAGATGCAGGCGATCGCGGCACAATCTCAACCAGCAAAACGCCTTCATCTGCTGTAAGATTTAAGCGATCGCCGGCTCCATTTTTTATTTTTTCTTTAATTTCTGGTGTCAGTGTCACCATCTGGACACCTAAATAAGGATGATCCACCTTACCTGTAGCAATTAATTGCTGGGCAATTCTTTGTACAGTGTTAATAGGGATAGCAAATCCCAAACCTTGAGCGCCGCGAATAATAGCTGTGTTCATCGCAATTACCTGTCCACGAGCATTAAGCAATGGCCCACCAGAATTACCAGGGTTAATCGCAGCATCCGTTTGGATGTAATCAACCCGCTTGTCACTAGCACCAATATCGCTACCAGAACGACCTGTGGCACTAATAATTCCAGAAGTGACGGTATTATTCAAGCCTAACGGGTTGCCAATAGCTACTACTGCTTCTCCTGGTTGCAAGGTATCGGAGTTACCCACAGCTAGAGTTGGCAGATTATTAGCGTCAATTTTAATCGTTGCCACATCTGTTACCGGGTCTTCACCCAAAACTTTCCCATCAAAAGTCCGGCCATCTTTGAGTATAACAGTCACTCTATCAGCACCATCTACCACATGGGCGTTGGTAACAATTTGACCAGAAGAGTTAATAATAAATCCAGAGCCACTACCCCGCTCTACCCGTTGTCTAGGCTGTGGACTTCCCTCTCCAAAAAACCGCCGGAAAAATGGATCGTTAAATTCGTCTGGTACGCGAGAAGTGATTGTTCGGGAAGAATCAATACGAACTACCGCAGGCCCCACCTGTTGCACTACTTTCACGACAAAATTAGGATCTCCAGACGAAGAGAAAATCTGCGGGGGGACAATTACCGGATTAGGTTCTGTTGTGTTTTGGGCTTGAGTATCGCTTTGCTGATTATCAACAGTCCTAGCAGGTAGAAGAGAGCAGCTCCCCAGGAACACCACTGCTACCCCATATGAGAGCATCCACAACCTCTGGGGTAAGCCCCTGGTTTTAATCTTTTTGGGTGCTGAGTGATGGTTTGTTATCTTCATGTGTCGTTGCTTCTCCCTTGTCAGTCAGTGGGTGTTAGGATCTTGCCTACTGGGTATGTATGTCCCAAAATGGTTACAACTTAAAAGCTTATTTTAGGTCTAGCGTGTCTCAATGCTAAATTAGTGCTTTCTCTTCTATTGTGACGATTAGCAGCAAAGGTGGTGGATAATGGAAATTCCCATAGAAAGTCTGTGGAGTCAGGTACTAGAGCGCCTAAAGCTTGAACTATCCCGACCTACCTTTGAAACTTGGATCAAAACTGCTAGTGCAGAGCGATTAGAAAATAATTGTTTGGTTATCCGCACTCCTAACCCATTTGCTCGTAATTGGTTACAGAAGTATTACATCAATACTATTGCTCATGTAGTCCAAGATATTCTCGGTCATCCCGTGGGAATTTACATTACGGTTGCTCAAGGTGATGAAGTTTCTCATTTTAGTGAACGAGAGGTTGCTTGGGAATCACCAAATTCCAGCAGTATTTCTGAAGTTGTTGCTAATCACAATCATAAAACTACTGACTTAAACTCTAAATATGTCTTTTCGCGATTTGTAGTTGGTGCTAACAATCGCATGGCTCATGCTGCTTCTTTGGCAGTTGCAGAATCTCCGGGTAAAGAGTTTAATCCTTTATTTTTATGCGGTGGTGTCGGCTTGGGTAAAACTCATCTGATGCAAGCTATTGGTCATTATCGCTATGCAATTTCTCCTAATTGTAAAATATTTTATGTTTCTACTGAGCAGTTTACTAATGATTTAATTACAGCCATCCGTAAGGATAGTATGCAAAGTTTTCGAGAGCATTACCGAGCGGCTGATGTTTTATTAGTTGATGATATTCAGTTTCTGGAAGGGAAGGAATATACCCAAGAGGAATTTTTCTATACTTTTAATACTCTACATGAAGCTGGTAAACAAGTTGTCATTGCTTCCGACCGTCCGCCTAATCAAATTCCTAGCTTGCAAGAACGTCTTTGTTCTCGGTTTTCTATGGGCTTAATTGCCGATATCCAAAAGCCGGATTTAGAAACGAGAATGGCAATTTTACAGAAAAAGGCTGAGGATGAAAATATTAGTCTTCCCCGCGACGTGATTGAGTATATTGCTTCTAACTACACTTCTAATATTCGAGAATTAGAAGGAGCTTTAATTCGGGCGGTGGCTTATATTTCTATTTGGGGTTTACCGATGACGGTGGAAAATATCACACCAGTTTTAGAACCGCCTAATGAAAAAATGGCAGCTACCCCAGAAGCAATTTTAAAGGTTGTGGCGGATAACTTTGATGTTTCAATAGATGACCTTAAAGGTAACTCACGAAGAAGAGAGATTAGTTGGGCGCGTCAACTAGGAATGTATCTGATGCGCCAACACACCGCTTTGAGTTTGCCAAGAATAGGCGAGGAGTTTGGTGGTAAAGACCATACAACGGTAATCTATAGTTGCGATAAAATTAATCAACTCCAGGAGAGCGATCGCACTTTAGCACAAACCATCCGCCAACTGAGCGATCGCATCAATATGACTAGCCGTTCTCAAAAACCATCGTGAAGATTTATTTTAAGTTTTCCACAAGCAGCAGTCTGAATTATGAGCTTTGACGGGTGAAGAATTAGTCAAGAATATTAAGTAACGTATAAAAATTGATTAAATTTAACTTAGATTGTGCAAAAAACTGGGGAAAACTTGATATTCTACAGTGAAAATTTAATTGAGTATAATTACCTTGTGGAAAATTAGCTAGGTTTTTCCACAAGTTTTCCACAAGGTAAACTTGCCTAACTATGATTGCAATAGAAATTGTGGAGTTTTCTAGTAATCCGTTAAGTTTGCTGAGTTTGTAGTGAGCGCTTTAGCGCTCAAATCAAGGACTAAAGTCCTTATTACAAACTTATTTACCCATCAAATAATAAATGGGATGAGTCGCTTAAGGTAGTTTAACCGTTTTTATACGCAGATAAATCTACTATCTGCGTATTTTTTATGAAAAAAAGATTCATCCCAATGTATATTTCTGCATTCTTTTGGGAATCATAAATCGAGGAAGCATGAGAAACCGCAAAATATGACTTCCTGAAATATCACGTAACTTTTAGAGGATAATTATGTCTAAACGCAACTTGCCAAAAGGCCGTAGTATTAGTTCAGTTGCTCTAGAACCAGAAGTGGCGATCGCAATTCTGGGGTTGTTTTCTGCTGCGGCTGATGGTGAAGGTATTTCTTCCACAGAAGAATATGCTTTGAGTGAATTTCTCGGTCGGGTTGACTTATTTGAAGATTACTCTGAAGAAGACTTTGAAGAATTGACCGAAAAAGTCGTCAGTTTGATTGAAGAAGAAGAACCAGAAGATTTAATCGCCCAGTCTATCGAATCCTTACCCAATAGAGGTTATCGCGAAGCTGCATACATCACAGCTATCTTAGTAGTAGGGATTGACGAAGAAGTACCCGAAAGCGAACAAGATTATATCTCTGAACTTCAAGAAGCCTTAAATATTTCAGACGAACGCGCACAAGAACTTATAGACGCAGTGTTCGGAGAAGAAGAGGAAGAAGAGTAATATTTTTTGACTTGCAATCTCAGTCATTTATCATCTTTAATTTGGGGTTGCTAATTTAGAATATGAAATAATTTTGTTTGTATTAAGTTGTTCAGATTCCCGGCTTCATGAAGAAGTTGGGAATTTTGCATTGTATCAAAATTAACATTTTTCAGATAAAAGTAAAATATCCTTGAGCGATCGCCATTCAACTTTCACATCACGTTATCATCGGATATTGTGGAATTTCCGTGCGTAACTCGATAGCATCTATGACCGCCTCTCACTCCGAAACTCCATCTACCAAACCCGATGCAAGTACTTTTATTTCTGACCATCTACAGGTGGATCGCAGTAAGCTAAGTCAAATGTACTTGCATTATGTCGAGACGAAGGATAAATATCCTCACGCGGTATTGCTGTATCGGGTAGGAGATTTCTTTGAATGCTATTTCCAAGATGCTGTCAAACTAGCACAAGAATTGGAATTAGTTCTCACTAGTAAGCAAGCTGGGGAACAGGGACGGGTGGCGATGTCTGGTGTTCCGCATCACGCTTGGGAACGCTACGCGACGATGCTAGTAGAAAAAGGCTACGCAGTGGTAATTTGCGACCAAGTGGAAGATGCTTCTGAAGCGGCTGGGAGATTGGTGCGGCGAGAAGTAACGCGCATTCTTACACCCGGCACTTTGCTAGAAGAAGGAATGCTCAAATCCAGTCGCAATAATTACTTAGCAGCAGTAGTCATTGCCGCAAATCATTGGGGTTTAGCCTATGCAGACATCTCTACTGGTGAATTTCTTACTACTCAAGGTAGCGATTTAGAACATTTGACTCAAGAATTAATGCGCTTGCAACCTTCGGAGGTGTTAGTTCCGACAAATGCGCCGGATTTGGGTAGTTTGCTGCGTCCGGGAGAAACTTCGCCACATCTTCCTGAGTGTTTGCCACCATCATTTTGTTATAGTTTGCGATCGCAACTTCCATTTTCTCAAGGCGAAGCTAGACCTAGATTATTGCAGAAATTTAAGGTGCGATCGCTCGAAGGACTCGGTTGCGATCATCTTCCCCTCGCTGTTCGTGCGGCTGGCGGTCTTCTGGAATACCTGGAAGATACTCAAAAAGAAAACCCTGTCACTCTTCAAAGACTCCGCAGCTACACTGTCACCGACTACTTAATTGTTGATAATCAAACCCGCCGTAACCTAGAAATTACCCAAACCGTCCGAGATGGCACTTTTCACGGTTCCCTACTTTGGGCGTTAGATAAAACTAGTACAGCAATGGGTGGGCGGGCTTTGCGGCGGTGGTTGTTGCAACCGCTACTCGATATTAAAGGCATTCGGGCGCGGCAAGATACCATCCAAGAATTGATGGAAAATACGCCCCTACGTCAAGATTTGCGGCATTTATTACGGCAAATTTATGATTTGGAACGCCTTACAGGAAGGGCGGGTTCTGGTACAGCCAATGCTAGAGATTTAGTAGCTTTGGCAGATTCCCTCTCACGCTTACCGGAATTATCCAATTTAGTAGTTGAGACGCGTTCTCCCTTCCTGAAAGCTTTGCAGAAAGTCCCAAGTGTATTGGAAGAATTGGCACAAAAGTTACACGCACATCTTGTAGAGTCGCCACCCATACTAATTAAAGAAGGCGGATTAATTCGCCCCAGTGTAAATCCCCTATTGGATGAAAGAAAGGCGACTGTAGAAGCAGACCAGCAATGGATTGCCAACTTGGAAGTTGATGAAAGAGCTAAGACAGGAATTTCGACACTGAAGGTAGGATTTAACAAAACCTTTGGTTATTACATCAGTATTTCTCGCACCAAAGCCGACCAAGTACCCGCTAACTATATCCGCAAGCAAACCCTGACCAATGAGGAACGTTACATCACCCCAGATTTAAAGGAACGGGAAGCCCGGATTCTGACGGCGCGAGATGATTTAAATCAGTTGGAATATGAGATTTTTACAGCGTTGCGGGAAGAGGTAGCACAAGAGGCGGAAGTAATTCGCAATCTGTCTCGTGCAGTGGCGGCGGCAGATGTGTTGTGTGGTTTGGCTGAATTGGCGGTGCATCAAGGTTACTGTCGTCCCGAAATGTTGTCAGGAAGGGAGATAAACATAGTTGATGGGCGTCATCCAGTGGTGGAACAGTCTTTACCTGCGGGTTTCTTTGTACCGAATTCGACTCAATTAGGGAGTAGGGAATCGGGAGTAGGCAGTAGTGAAGAAGAAATTCCCCCACTCCCCACTCCCCACTCCCAATTCCCTGACTTAATCATCCTCACCGGGCCAAACGCAAGTGGCAAAAGTTGTTATTTGCGTCAGGTGGGATTAATTCAGTTAATGGCGCAGATTGGTAGTTTTGTACCAGCGAGGTTTGCTAGATTGGGAATATGCGATCGCATTTTTACCCGTGTTGGCGCAGTAGATGATTTAGCAACTGGTCAATCTACCTTCATGGTGGAGATGAATGAAACCGCAAATATTCTCAACCATGCCACATCTAGGTCGCTGGTACTATTAGATGAAATTGGTCGCGGGACAGCAACATTTGATGGTCTTTCCATTGCTTGGGCGGTGGCGGAATATATAGCAGTTGATATTCGATCGCGCACAATTTTTGCTACTCACTATCATGAGTTAAATGAACTGGCTAGCATTATCCCGAATGTAGCTAACTATCAGGTGACGGTGAAAGAATTACCCGACCAAATTATCTTTTTGCACCAAGTTCAACCAGGAGGTGCTGATAAGTCTTATGGAATTGAAGCGGGAAGATTGGCGGGTTTACCAGCCGTAGTTATTCAACGGGCAAAACAAGTGATGGGACAAATTGAAAAACACAGTAAGATTGCGATGGGACTGCAAAATCTCGATGGGTAAGCAAGTTCGTAGTAAGGACTTTACCCGGATTTCTCACCACACCTCTTAAAGCCTGCGCAAGTGCCGGGGAGAAGTAATGAGTAATATCATGTCCGCATAATTAGTTATGCTAACCACAGTCATTGCACCCCAC
>NZ_JAVRCS010000031.1:0-68535 GCF_034530635.1 Nostoc sp. EspVER01 | reverse complement strand
CGTCGAGAACGTCAAACCACCCTCTACTAGGGGCGCGTCCAACTGCGATGGTCATTACAGCAAATCTCCAAATGTTTATAAGTACAGGTTGTATCTGTATTATAGATGGCCATATATAAAGCCTTCCATAAGCAGAAAGTTAACCAGGTTGTTAACCAAGTTTACAATTTTTTACACACCTTTAATCATATTAGGTGTAAATTGCTAATTTTTCTAGGGGTTTTGTCATAAAAATTAATTTTTGATTCAGATTGAGGTGAGAGAAAGGGGAATGGACAGTTGACAGTGGATAACTGTTCAATAGCGAATGCTCAATGCCCCATTTTCCTAGAATCAGTCAGCTGACGCTAAAATGAGTCCACAGTTAAATTTGATTATTGCTAAATGTTTACCATCGATTTAAGCATCAGAAACACTGCTTTCCCGATCTCAGTACAACGTAAGTCAGCAGAGGATGCTGAGGCTGTCTATCAGCTAATTTTGGCAGCAATCCGTTCTGGGAACCCTGACATTGTAGAACTCAAGTGCGAAGGCAAGACAGAGAAAAAAATTGCTGTCCGCGCTAGTGAAATTTCTGGAGTGCAGATTGTTCAGAAAGATGGTACAACTCCTGGTGGCGGCAGACCACCTGGCTTTTTCGCTGTAGCTGCTGAGTAACCAAGGTTGACAAATGGCTCAAGTGGGCATTGAGGTCAAGGATTTAAATTTCAGTTGGCCTAATGGAGAGAAAGTGATCAAATCTTGCTCTTTAGAAGTACCCAAGGGTGAGTTTTGGATGCTCTTGGGTACAAATGGCAGCGGAAAATCTACTTTACTGAGACTGCTGGCGGGGTTATTAGCTCCTGAATCTGGCGAAATTCGGGTTTTACAACCCGTTGGCTTTGTCTTCCAAAATCCGGATCATCAACTGGTGATGCCAACGGTTGGTGCTGATGTGGCTTTTGGATTGGTGGAAGAAAAGTTGCCACCTGCTGCTACCAGAGCCAGGGTTGAGGAGGCGTTAGGAGCGGTGAATTTGCTTACTTTGCAACGACGCCCTATCTATGCACTTTCTGGCGGACAGAAACAGCGAGTCGCGATCGCAGGTGCGATCGCCCGTCGCTGTGAAGTTCTATTATTAGATGAACCCACTGCTTTACTAGATCCAGATAGCCAGTTGGATTTAGTTGCTGGTGTCCGCCGCCTTGTCAAAAGTCGAGGTATTACAGCCCTTTGGGTGACACATCGATTAGATGAGCTAAATTACTGTGACGGCGCTTTTTTGCTAGAAAAAGGCTCTTTGGTTGATAGTGGGGAAGCCCAACGCCTCAAACAACGTCTGATGGAGGTACACAGCGAAGCCTCTTAATTGAGTGCTGAGTAAAATTCATTGTACTTAGCACTCCTGAATACTACTAATAAAGAACTGTAACGCGCCTTTTAAACAAAGGCGCGTTTTAAGTTGGTGGGTCTATCTGAAGTTTGAGTTTTGTGAGGCTGCCGTATTTTTTATTCTGTGTAGCATAGTGTTACAGACTATGCATCAATTATTATAAAACTTATGAATGAATTTTGTTAACTCTAGAAAATTGTGATCAAAAACCATGCCCCGTTCCTTACTCCAAGCCGTTTTGTTAGTGGACGGCTACAATATCATAGGCGCTTGGCCTTGCCTTAAAAAAACGCGTGATAGCGTTGGATTAGAGGCTGCACGGGGCGAACTTGTGGAAGCGATGACTGGTTATAGTGCGTTTCAAGGTTACACAACTCAGATAGTTTTTGATGCCCAATATCAGAACACCTCTAGTAATAAAGAAATTATTACTGAGCTTTTATCTGTTTATTACACTGATTTTGGGCAAACCGCAGATACTTATATTGAAAAATCCTGCGCTTCTTTTCGCCACCAAATAGCCCAATCTTTGATTTCTCGTGTGATTGTTGCTACATCAGATCGGGCACAGCAGTTGATGATCCAAGGATATGGGGCTGAATGGTTGTCAGCACAGCAACTCTGTGGGGAAGTGGAAACCACTGTTTGCCGGATGCGACAAAAGTATCATACGCGCAAACAATCTAAGAGTCGGTTTTTAGCTAATGCCATTGATGCTAAGGCGCGGCAGCGTCTGGCTGAATTACGAATGGGATTACAGTAGATATTTAGTATCTCAGAGTCTCTGCTTAAGTTCCTGAATCGATTTTGGCTGCAAAATTTCTATAAATTAACTATCTAAAAAAAATATTGGCGAAAGTACTTGCCAAATACTATTTTTAGCCCTAAGATTATAAATCGTGAGTGGTCCTCAGTAGCTCAGTGGTAGAGCGATCGACTGTTAATCGATTGGTCGCTGGTTCGAATCCAGCCTGGGGAGTTTATCAATTTTGGATTTTAAATTTTGGATTCTAGATTATCCATCAGAGATTTATGGTCGCTTGACTCGGCTGTGACGTTTCTGAATCATGGGTCTTTTGGTGCTTGTCCTAAACAAGTGCTGGAGTTTCAACAACGTTTGCGATCGCACCTCGAACATGAACCCTTACGCTTTTTTGGTAGGGAATGGGAACCTCTGCTAGACGATGCCAGAAGTAAGTTAGCGGCGTTTGTAGGTGCTGATGTGCAGGATTTGGTATTTGTCCCCAATGCGACGACTGGCGTTAATTCGGTGTTAAGGTCGCTGACGTTTTCACCAGAGGACGAAATACTTACAACCAACCACGAATATAATGCTTGCCGCAATGCACTTGATTTTATTGCCAGTCGCACTGGTGCGCGGGTGGTAGTGGCAAAAATTCCTTTCCCCATTGACTCGCCACAGCAAGTAATCGCAGCAGTAATTGAGCGAGTTTCACCAAAAACACGATTAGCACTTTTGGATCATGTTACCAGTCAGACAGGGCTAATTTTCCCGATGCAAGAGTTGGCGAAGGAGTTGCAACAACGGGGTGTAGATACATTGATAGATGGGGCACATGCGCCTGGAATGATTTCTCTCGATTTACGAGAGATTGACGCAACTTATTACACGGGGAATTGTCATAAATGGCTGTGTGCGCCAAAAGGGGCAGCATTTTTGTATGTGCGACGAGATAAACAGTCAGAAATTCGTCCTCTGACAATTAGCCACGGGACAAATTCGCCACGCATTGATAAAAGCCGCTTTCAGTTGGAATTTGACTGGACAGGTACAGACGATCCTACAGCTTATATGTGTGTACCGGAAGCGATCGCTTTTATGGGTTCCTTGTTACCTGGTGGGTGGAAAGAATTGAGACAGCAAAATCATCAGCTAGTGTTGCAGGGAAGACAGCTACTTTGTGAAGCGTTGGAGGTGCAGCCGCCTTGTCCAGAGGAGATGATTGGTTCAATGGCGGTTGTGCCAATGCCTACGATATTGGAAAACCGCGATTTCATGTCTGTACACGATGAGTTGTTTGATAAGTTTGGTATTCAAGTGCAGGTGATGCCGTGGCAGGAAAAACCTCGGCTGTTGGTAAGGATTTCGGCGCAGATTTACAATACTTTAGAGCAGTATGAGTATTTGGCAAAGGTGCTAAAGGGGTTGTGCTGTTAATCTAGTTTAGGAAATTGGCGATCGCTTCAATGCTTTGTTCTGCACTATTGGCAGTCAACATTGGGCCATTTGCCAAATAGATATTTTCATTGAAGATCCCAGGCTATTTGTCGGTCGTAAAGATGAATTACACGCGATCGCTCTCTCCTGCGCCGGATAATCCACGGGGAAACTCCCACACAGCAAGACAAAGGCGTTATCCGCAAACTAACGCGAAAAGAAATCTTGACTCCAGAAGGCAATGCTTTTCAAGTGCCTTTGGTACAAAAATATATAGAACAGTTGCTAGAAGAAGAATAAGCGGGGTTGCATATTTGCGGGATGATTTTACTATTTTTGTGAGATGGGCAACATGAGCGTCCCTTGTATTTCTGGGCGGGCAGGATGCCCACCCCACAAGAATCATCCCTTAATTCAGCAACGCCGAATAAGCTTAATTCGTAGTTCGTAATTACCGCTTGTTAATTTGTTTTGATTGCAATTTTCGTTATAAACATTACGAGTTTTGTTAGCAACGCTACGAGTTTTGTTACAAACACTACGAGTTTCGTTAGTAACGCTACGATTTTCGTTACAAACACTACGAGTTTTGTTAGCAACGCTACGATTTTCGTTACAAACATAACGATTTTTGTTACAAACACCACGATTTTGTTACAAATAACATAATTTTCGTTACAAACATAACGATTTCGTGCTGTAGTAGCTTTTTAAATTCAACTTAACTATGAAATATCACAGTCAGTAGAGGTAGGAACGCCAACAGAAAGCCATGCCACGATTGCAATTGAGCTTCTGGGGTTGCTTCTGTTGGTGCTAATAAAGCTTCTACTCTTTGTTCTAAACGATCTGCACCAGAGGAACCTAATGCAGCACAGCAAATTTCCGATAAAACGGGGCCGCTACTAACCACTAATAAAAGTGATTCTGCTAGCACCAGAGGGTCTACTTGCAATGCTGCATAACCATCGGCACGGAGTTCGCGCAAAGCTAACAATTCTTCCCACAAAGGCTCTGTATTTGGCAACCATGCAGTGCAAGAACGCACCCAACCCAGCCAGAAAAACCAGAACGTATCCCTATAATGGTGATGCCCTTGCTCATGGGCTAAGACGCTTTCTAAATGAGCAGGTGAGAGAGTTTGCACTAATCCTTGGCTAACCACTAATTCTGGTTGCCAAAAACCAATTTGACCTGCAAACAACGCGCCCGTTTGCAGCAGTCTGGCTCGTCTATCGCCAACATTCACTAAAGGGCAGTTACGGGCAGATTCTACAGACTGCCAACCCTGGAAAGCAAGTTTAATGCATGAAATGGCAAAAAATGCTAAATAAGTTAATGCTAGTAAATAGCTAATTGAGCCTGTATACATTCCGCCCATTTGTCCTTGAGGCCCCATGAACAGCACCGCGATCGCAGTCATGAAAATTAGCAAGGGGGGGAAGAGAAACAAAAATAGCGATCGCTGCCACCGCCGACTCCAATTGCCTTGGGGTTGATTCCAAGTGGATCTTAACCACCAGGCAACTGCCAAAGCATTCAAAATCATTATTAGATGCATCATTGTTCCTCCCTGGCTTGGCGTGCAGATTGAATACGTTTAGCGATCGCTGCTATTTGCTCACTAGCTGCTTCATCTAGACTATCGGCAAAGGCAGCAATAACATCGGGATTTCCCACTGCTAGAAATCGCTGTAACTGCTCGTGAGCTTTGATTACATCTGATTGCTGCTTACTCAGCATTGGCCGCCAATAGAATGCCCGCTCTTTCTTATCGCAGGCCAGCCAACCTTTATCAGTGAGGCGACGTAAAACTGTGGTTACAGAAGTATACGCTAATTCGCGGTTGGGATCGGCGAGGATGCGATCGTGTACATCCTTGACTGTGGCTGAACCAAGTTCCCAGATAATATTTAAAATTTCCGCTTCCAACGGGCCTAAAGATAGCTGTTTAGGACGGTAGTCGGGTAAAGGTGCCATAGCGATTTTCAATTTGGGATGAGCGGAGTGGAGGTAAAAATTTTACTTTCTATTTGGCTAGGTATTAGTCAGGATGCGTAGTGGTACTAACTTAGAATGCCAAATACAGCTTGAGAAAATCTGTTCTTGTCTTAGATTACAGGATAGTGCAGCAAATATGAAAGTCTAAAAGCATAAAAATGGACTTTTTGAGTATTTTTGTATTGAATTGATTACATTGTGCATATTTGATGCTAAAAAATTGTTTGCGAATAATTGTGACTATAGTTAGTGACACCAACTAGGTAGAATGTTATTTGCGGCAGTAGTATTAAAACAGGTGTATCCAGCCCGTGAAGTTATTCGTATACCACACTCCTGAATTGACTCCAACGGATAAAGCGCCAGAATGTGCGATCGCAGTCGATGTCTTGCGAGCCACTAGCACAATAGCGACTGTCTTGGCATCTGGAGGCGAAGCTGTACAAGTATTCAGCGATTTAGATCAGTTAATTGAAGTTAGCGAAAAATGGCCCCCTGAAAAACGTCTGCGGGCTGGAGAACGCGGCGGCGCGAAAGTCGCTGGTTTTGAGTTGGGAAACTCTCCCCTCGACTGCACACCAGAATTAGTGCAAGAGCGGCGTTTGTTTATCAGTACCACAAACGGCACTCGTGCTTTACAAAGGGTACAAGACTCCCCAAATGTATTAGCAGCAGCCTTGATTAACCGGGCGGCGGTGGTGCAATTTCTCTTAGATAAGCAACCAGAGACAGTATGGATTGTCGGTTCCGGTTGGGAAGGCAGTTATTCCTTAGAGGATACAGTTTGTGCAGGTGCGATCGCTCATAGTATTTTGCAGCAAACCAAGTTGTCACCTGAAGAACTCGCTGGTAACGATGAAGTAATTAGTGCGATCGCTCTTTACTCTCAGTGGCAAGATAACTTATTAGGATTACTTCACCAAGCTAGTCACGGTCAACGATTGTTGCGTCTTGACTGTCTAGATGATTTAAAATATTGTTCCCAAACTGATATTTTAGATGTCTTGCCAATACAACATGAAACGGGAGTATTAAAAAGTCAAAAGAAATAGCGAATAGGGAGCAGAGGAGGCAGGGGGAGCAGGGGAGACAAGGGAGACAAGGGGGAATTATTGATTGAACAAGTCTCTCCCTTGTCTCCCCCCTCTACCTTGTCTACCTTGTCTCTTCTCCATGCCCAATGCCCAATGCCCTATTCCCCATGCTCAATTTTCAAATCTGTGAGCATTTGCCGGAGTCTTTGTCGCCAATGGGGGGGATAAGTCCCTAGAATTGCCGCAATTTTTCCACAAGCAAGGACGGAATAAGCAGGGCGACGGGCTGGTGTGGGATATTCGGCCGTTGTAATGGGGACAACACGTTCAACTTTCAAAGGGAAGCCTAGCTGTTGGGCTTCTTCAAAAATGGCGACGGCAAAATCATACCAGCTAGCAACACCGCTATTAGTGTAGTGATAAGAGCCGCTAATTTCTGGAGTTAATTGGGGAATCGTCTGGGCTATAACTGCCGCTATATCTTGCGCCCAAGTCGGGCTACCAATTTGATCGGCGACAACACGAAGTTCTTGACGTTCTGCACCTAGTCGCAGCATGGTTTTGACAAAGTTACTTTTGCCAAAGGTTCCATAAACCCAAGCTGTGCGGAGAATGAGATGATGGGCGCAATTTTCCCGAATAGCTTCTTCTCCAGCGAGTTTGGTTTTACCATAGACACTCAACGGATTAGTCGCATCAGTTTCTTGGTAAGGGCTACAGCCATTGCCATCAAAAACGTAATCGGTCGAAATATGAATTAGAAAAGCTCCTAACTTTTGGCTTTCTTGGGCAAGAAATAGGGGTGCAAAAGCATTAATAGCGGTAGCAAGTTCGGGTTCGCTTTCGGCTTTATCTACAGCAGTATAAGCGGCAGCATTAATGATGATTTGTGGCTGCTTGGATCTGATAACTTTGCGGAGGGTATCGGATTGGGTAAGGTCTATTGTTGGGCGTGCTACTGAGATAATATCGCCGGATGATGAGAGTATTTGTTGTAGTTCCTTACCCACTTGACCGTTACTACCAATCAGCAAAATTGATTTAGTCATTTGTCATTTGTCACTTGTACTGAGTTTCGACTGCGCGGTAATCGAGCGAAGTCGAGATTCAACTACCGCGAAGCCGTTGGCGTGGTAACAGAGCGTAGTCGAAGTGCAGCCTCTCGTAGAGAAGTATTTGTCATTTGTACAAGAGAAGCCACGCTCACTCTTTAACGTGGTTTGAATTAGTCCGATGAAAGACAAAGTTTTTCCGCACACTATAAAAGTAAGCTTAGGGTATCACAAGAGGCTGGGTATCTGACAAAATCCAATGACCAATGACCATTTAATCAAATACTTCAGCAGTTCTGAAAGATTTACCTGCTTGGTCTTTAGCTGATAAAATTGGTGGTTCACTCAGGGGCCAATCTATCGCTAAATCTGGATCGTTCCATAGAATTGTGCGATCGCTTCGGGGCGCGTAGTAATCTGTAGTTTTGTAGAGAACTTCGGCTATTTCTGAAAGCGCCAGAAAGCCGTGAGCAAAGCCTGGTGGTATCCACAGTAGGCGTTTGTTTTTAGCACTGAGTTCATAACCTACCCACTTACCGAAGGTCGGCGAACTTGTTCTAATGTCTACGGCTACATCAAAAATAGTGCCAACAATCGCCCGAATGAGTTTACCTTGAGGTTGTTGGATTTGATAATGCAATCCACGTAAGACGTTTTGTTTAGAGCAAGAGTGATTATCTTGGACGAAGTTCGTAACAATCCCTATCTCTTGAGCAAATTTTTGGTGGTTGTAAGCTTCAAAAAATAAACCGCGTTCATCTCCAAAGACTTGGGGTTCGAGTTGGATAACTTCGGGAATTTTGGTATGTACAATGCTCATTAATATTATCAGTAATGTGCCACAGTCTTAATTATGAGAATAATTTAATACTTGTATTTTACAGGTATTAGAATAAGATTTTGACTGTGGCTTTTTTCTTTTGAATAAGTAAATCACGTTAGTTCAATTTGACAGTCATCGCCAATCATAAATCGCAAGGCTTTAGGGCGACGGGGTGCAAGATTCAATTGTGCCCTTTGTCCAATCACACTATCAATAATGCGCTGATGGATGCCGACAATTTTAGCACCTTCTAAAATAACGCTGTGTTCTAAATCAGTATCAATGAGTGTGACATTGTTAGCGATGCTACTATAAGGGCCAATAAAGCAGTTTTCTAAATGACAATTGCTACCAATGATTACTGGCCCCCGAATTGTGCAGTTAATTACTTTAGATTTTACCCCGATTTGGACTCGTCCAATAATCTGACTTTGGGCATCAATTTCGCCCACAACTGATGCTGTCAGATAAGTATCGAGAATCAATCTATTAGCTTCTAATAAATCATCTTTTTTACCAGTATCTAACCACCAGCCTTGGAGATTGTGGGCTACAACCTGCTTTTGCTGATTAATCAGGTATTGAATAGCATCGGTGATTTCCAACTCGCCTCTGGTGGAAGGTTGAATATTTGCGATCGCATCATAAATAAGGTGAGAAAAGAAATAAACCCCTACCAATGCCAGATTTGAAGGAGGAACTTTGGGTTTTTCAATTAACTGTAATACCCGTCCTGTTTCATCCACCTGAGCCACACCAAAGGCACTAGGGTTAGCAACTGAACGTAAGAGAATCAAAGCATCTGGCTGTTGTTGGCTAAATTGTTGCAGAAAGTAACGTAACTCACCTAGTTGAATCAGGTTATCTCCTAAGTACATAACAAAGGGAGAATCTCCTAAAAAAGGACGAGCGATTTGGACGGCGTGAGCAAGTCCAAGTGGCTTATCTTGTACGATGTAGGTAATGTTCGCTCCAAAGTTTTCTCCATTTCCGGTTTTTCCTTGGACTTCTGCCCCGGTTTCTGGACTGATGATGATGCCAATATCAGTAATACCAGCCGCGACCATTTCTTCAATGCCATACCATAAAACCGGTTTGTTAGCAACTGGTACAAGTTGTTTTGCCCCGCTGTAGGTGAGGGGACGTAAGCGTGTACCTTTACCGCCAGAAAGAATTAGTGCTTTCATAAGGATTTAGGATTAATTACAAGTCATTAGTCAAGATAATCTGAAATCTTGACAAAATCCCAAATCATTGCATTTAAATTCTGGCGTTGATTTATAGGTAACGGGATAACACCTCGGCGGTTGCTTTTCCTGTTTTTTCCCAACTGAATTTTTGAGAGTGAGTAATACCTTGACTAGAAAGGCGCGATCGCAATTCTGAATTAGTTGCAATAGACTGCATTGCCTCTGTAATTTCTCCGGTGTTGTAGGGATTGATCATAATCGCCGTATCGCCAGCCACTTCAGGTAAAGAAGAGAGATTGGAGGTAATCACGGGAGTACCACAAGCCATTGCTTCGAGAACAGGTAAACCAAAACCCTCCCAGAGACTAGGAAAAACCAGAGCGATCGCTTCATTGATAATTTTTGGTAATTCGCTGTAAGGTACATAGTCAAGGAACTTCACCTGATTAGTTACACCCAATTCTGCAACTTGTATTTTTAAAGTCGGGGTGTAACGCGAATCAATTGGCCCTACTAACCATAGTTCATAGTCTTTGCAGTTAGGTAACGCCGCAAAAGCACTGATGAGTCGCTGGATGTTTTTGTAAGGATCTTGGCGACCAATATAGAGAAAGTAGTTGCTGGTGGGGAGGTTGAGAGGAAGGAAGTGAGTGCGATCGTGCGCTAAAGGAATCGGAGTAATTTTACTGGCGGGAATTTGGTAAAAATCAGTGATGTCTTTAGCCGTAGTCTGGGAGATGCAAATAATGTGTTGTGCTTGCTTAAGAACTTGGGGAGTGTAGTAGCGATGGTAGGGTGTAAGTGGTGAAAAGCGTTTGCCAAAGCGCAACGGTATCATGTCAAAAGATGTGACAACAAAACGGCAGTTGCTATAAAGGGGTGCTTCCGGTAGCGGGGAGAATAAAAGATTAGATTTGAGATTTTTATATATTTGTGGTAATTGAAATTGTGTCCAAATCAGGCGCTTAAAATGACCTTTTGTACCGTGGTCTGGTGTTAAGTTTGACGGTATTGGATAGCAGTCAAAATAGGGACATTTTTGCGCTACTAATAGAGTCGGTTGCAAAGATTTTAAATAAGGAAAAAGGTTTTGAGCATAGTTGCCTATACCCGTTGGTTTAGACAAGAGAATAGATAAGTTAATAATTAATTGTTTGGCAGAGGTATTATCTACTATTTTCATTAAATAATGGTTCTATAAGCGTTTAATGTTTCTTTTGCCGTTCTTTCCCAAGAAAATAATTTTGCTCTGGCTTTCCCTTGATGAATTAATTCTTGACGTAACTGAGAATTACTGATTACTTTCAGTATGGCTTCCCCTAGTTGGATAGAGTTACTAGGGTCAACTAGTATAGCAGCATCTCCTGTAACTTCTGGAATTGAGGAAGTATTGGAACTGATCACAGGAGCGCCTAGAGTCATTGCTTCCAATACAGGTAAACCAAACCCTTCGTAGTGAGATGGATAAACGAAGACATCAGCTTTTGAGTAAAATAATGCAACTAATTCATTGGATAGGTAATTAAGATGATGAATTTGGTTTGCCCAAGGGGAATTTTCAATAGCTGCAAATATCGGTTCGTAATTCCATCCTTTCTTACCAATTAATATTAATTGATGTTCAATTTTATACTTTTCTTTTAAAAAATTAAAAGCTGTGATTATAGTATTAATATTTTTTCTTGGCTCTATTGTGCTGACAAAAAGTAGATATGGCTTAGAAAAATCATAATTAGCTTGTTTTTCTAGCTCTTGGGCAATTTCCTCAGACAAGTAATTAGGATAGTAGCGACTAGCTAAAGGTGTAACATAGACTTTGCTGGGGTCTACTTTCAAATATTCAATAATATCTTTTTTAGAGCTTTCTGAAATTGTTAGAACTAAATCTGTCCACTGTAAACATCGCTTTACCTTTTCTGTATATGTTTTTACAACTGAATCTATATAGTTAGGATATTTAATAAAAGTCAGATCATATATATTCATTACCTTTAAACTATTTTGACAGGGATAAACTGAGTAATTTGTACCATGTAATATATCTGGAGAACCAAAATATTTTTCAAAGTAAGATAAACTAGGTTTAAACGCTAAAGCTAATAATAAATCTGAAATTCTTACAGGTAAAGGCAAGAGATACTGTTGAGAAGAATGTTTAAAAGATTTAGGAAACCTGAAATCACCCCGAAGCCAATTTTTTAACCCTGGTTGATACACTACTCCTAACTGAAAATTTTCTTCTTTTTGTAATACATCAAGAGCGCATATCAAATTAGCAACATAAAAGCCAACCCCACTGGGTTTTGAATCCACTGGGGTGGCATCAACTACAATTTTTAGCATCAGAATATTTAAGCTCCGCCGCTGCTCAATTTTTTTAGATCATAGTCAACCATTAACTCAATCAATTGCTCAAAGGAATGCTGAGGCTGCCAACCTAACTCCGTCTTAATTTTATTAATGGAACCAACTAACTGCACTGGTTCATCAGAGCGATAAAAAGCAGGATCAACTGAGACATAATCTTGCCAGTTGAAACCAACGCAGTTAAAAGCACACTCAACGAGTTCTCTGACGGAGTGAGTTTCACCACTAGCAATGATATAGTCATCAGGTTGTGCTTGCTGCAACATCAGCCACATAGCGTAAACAGCATCCTTGGCGTAGCACCAATCACGACGGGCATCTAGGTTGCCTAATTTTAGTTCATTTGCTAAACCCAGTTTAATTTGAGCAGCTGCATGGGTGATTTTACGAAATACAAATTCTGTCCCACGTCGAGGCGATTCGTGAGTATAAGTAATACCACAGCAGTTGTAAAGATTGTATTTCTCTCGATAGTTGACAGTCATCCAATGAGCATATGCTTTGGCAACACCATAAGGGTTCCGCGGACGAAAGGCAGTGCGTTCAGTTTGAGGTGATTCATCAGGTTGACCGAAGACTTCACTACTAGATGCTTGATAGAATCTGGCATCTGGTTTGCAGCGACGAATAGATTCTAAAATACGGGAGACACCAAGGGCTGTATATTCAGCAGTGAGAGCAGGTTGTGTCCAAGACAGAGGAACATAGCTTTGAGAGGCGAGATTATAAATTTCGTCAGGTTGAGCTTCGGTAATCACATCCATTAAAGATGACTGATCTAAAAGGTCGCCAGAGAGGATTTGGATATCGCCAGAAAGGTGATTGATGCGCTCAAGATTACTGGAACTTGAGCGGCGGACTAAGCCGAAGACTTGATAGCCTTTGGTTAGTAGTAGTTCAGCAAGATAAGAGCCATCTTGTCCAGTTAAACCGGTAATGAGAGCTTTTCTAGTCACAGTTATAATCCTACTGTTAAAAAAATAAAATTTAAAAGTTTATTCAGTATATGTTATGGCAAACTATTTAGTGAAAATCCAAAACTTTGTTTTACAATTAAGTCTGAAATGCTCTATTTTTGTAATTTCAACTAAGACCACAACAGTTGTCAAGGTTGTATTGCTGCCGATAGGGAAAAATCATCTAATGAGAATGAGCTTTTCTAAAAAAGTAAATTTAGTTTAAGCGTTTTTACGCTAGAGTTAAATTCCTATATTTAACTCATAAAAAATTGCTTTTTAATCTCCTTTTCAGAAGTTTTTTTAGGAAGTTCTAAAACATCTATATATGCTTGAGTTACTTGCTTTGCTGCTTTCGACCAGGAAAAATTATTGGCTTGTCTTGGACTATTAAACCTCAACACCTGACGCAATTTGTCATCTTGAAGTTTTGCAAATCCTGCCACGATATCAGCTTCATTTGTAGGATCTACATATAAAACTGCATCTTTGCCAACTTCAGGTAAACTCGTAGTATTAGAAGTTATAACAGCTGCACCAAGATCCATTGCCTCTAACACTGGCAATCCAAATCCTTCATAAATTGATGGATAAACAAATGCCCAACAATTTTTATATAGCCAGTTTAGTGTATCATCATCCACATACCCTAGTCTACGAATATGCTTAGTCAAGCCTATATTGACAATGAAACTTTCAAGATCGTCTTCTAACCATCCTTGTCCTCCTGCTAAAACCAAAGGTTTAGGATCGTTATAAATATCGATATATTTTTTGTACGCCAACAAAGTTCGGCGTAAGTTTTTCCTTGGTTCTAAAGTACCTACAGAAAGCCAAAAATTATCAGGTTCGAGGTCAGCAACCGGTTTTTCCTTATGATCATCCTGAAAACGACTTCCTAAATAGACTACACGAGTTCTTTCTATTGGAAAGTGGGGAAATATTTCCAGAAATCGTTGTCTAGAATATTCAGAAATAGCAATAATTAAGTCAGCTTGCATTGCTGCATTGAAAACACCATTAAAACAATTCCATCGGTTGGCCTCAGAAGTATATTCTGGATGATCTAGGAAACTCAGATCATATAAAGTATAAACAAACCGAGCAGAAGTAAAACGAGGACATGAAAAGTTGTTCCCGTGAACAATATCTGGATTTCCCAATTTTTCTTCATCAATTGCTGCTGAAGTACTCCAAAAAGCTAGAGATTCATGATGTGAGAAATGGTCTAGTAGATGAGTACAATTACTTTTATGAAGGCGGCACGTGCTAGTTCCATGCTCTGTATCCCAAAAAGTGTTTCCAAATGCGGAGTAAAGCAAATACTCATTATTCTTGTCGCAGCTTACTAGGTGTTTTATAAGACTATCAGCAAAGTATCCACATCCTGCCTTGGCTTTTCCAGTTTGACTAATATCAAAACCGATCCTCATAATCTTTTCAATAGTAAAACTAAATTTTTAATCAGAAATATATTGGCAGCAATTAACCACCAAATCATCCTGACTGATGCATTAACTGAAATCGATTTTTTCCAATGATAAAATGACCACAGACTATTAAAAATTACTGCATTCACAAAAATCATGTTTTGAAGAGGTTTTGTTCTGTCTAACTTCCAATTCTCTTCTATCTTTACGTGTGCGTAAGCAAAAATCCATTTATCTGGCACATTTCCAAATTTGGAATGCATCATATTATTTATTTCATAATGCACAGCTATCCGTTGACCCAGTGTTTTATTAGTCTTATATAAGCGAGAACCAGAAAGCTTGCGTGGTATATAATGAAATGGTGTATTCTTTGCATAACGAAGCCACAACTCATAGTCCATACAGTACTTGAGAGAATCATTCAAGTCGCCATATTTTTTAACTAGACTACGGCGAAAAAATACTGATGGTTGGCAGAGAAAACAAGTTTCGATTAAACGTTGATAATTCCAAGCCTCAGTCGGATAAGCTTCAATAACTCGGTCTTGTTCATCAATGTGATCGGCATCACCATATATAGCTTCTATATTGGGATAAGATTCAAAAATCTCTTTAATCGCCTGAAAAGTTCCTGGATAGTAAATATCATCAGAATTAATCCAAGCAATTATGTCACCTGTGGTCATAGCGATACCTTTATTAACGGCATCTGCTTGTCCTTTATCAGGTTCTGAAACCCACTTTATGTACTTATCGTAATTTTTTAAGATTTCTACAGTCCCATCGGTACTAGCACCATCACAGATTACATACTCCATTTCTGTATCTGCCAATTGTTGAGATAGCACACTCTGTATAGTTCTTTCTATAAAACAACCCTGACCAAAAGAAGGTGTAATAACGCTAAATTTTAAGTTCACACCACACTCTCTAATGCTAAAATTGAACTAGATGACCCATCAACTAAGTTTACTCGACAATGGCGTACCATTAACCCAAGCCGACGTTGATCCGAGTTCAGATTTAGTTGACTAGGTTGAAAGCTAGGCGATATTTGCACTGTTACCACTTCACCTGTAGGCAAAAGTGGCCAAATAACTTTCTGTGATTCGCCCCGAAGGCAATTGTAAGAAGCTTTTCTCTGTTTAGTACGTAATTTTATCGTGGCTTTAGAGGTTGGATAAAATTCAGGAGTTTCAAACAAAATCTCTAGAGTTCGCCCTGACAAACCTGGCTCTATGGAAATATGAAACTCAGGTTCTGACCAACCATCATCATAAATGCCAGAAATCATTGTTTGAACTAATGTCTTTTGATTTAAAGCCTCTTTTTGAAAGATACTTAGATATTGGTAAGCCATTTCCTTACCATCAAATAACTCTAATCTTTGAAACCCTTTTTTTACCAGTTGTTCAACTAATAATTGATTACCGCTAATCTTTGCCAAACATGATGCTATCTCATCTGGTTTTCGAGGATCGAAATAGATAACGGCATCTCCTCCAACTTCTGGTAAGCTAGCAGCATTACTAGATAATACTGGCTTACCAAATTTCATTGCCTCTAAAGTTGGAATCCCAAATCCTTCATATAGTGAAGGGAAAATTAAACATTGGCATCCTTGCCAAACAGCTGTTAATGCCTCTTGATTTAAAAATCCTAAAAATAGGATATTGTCACTCAAACCCATAAGGTCTACTGCTTCCTTTAAGTGCTTTTCTTCATGTTCTAATGCACCTGTAAAAACTAAATCTAAAAATGAATTTGGAAACTGTTTTTTATATATTCCATAGGCTGTTAACAGGATACGATGGTTTTTATGTGGCCAATAGTTAGCAGGATAAAATGCATATTTTCGTCCTGCTAGACCTATACTGCTGAGATGCTCTATCACAGTGCTTTCATTTAATTCAACTAGGCGTTCATGAATAGAAATTGGTATAACAGCAAGTTTATCAGGGGGTGTTTTAAAATGCTTGATAAATGATTGGCGTGTAAAATCTGAAATACAAATGATTTTTTG
This sequence comes from Nostoc sp. EspVER01, assembly GCF_034530635.1. Lineage (NCBI taxonomy): Bacteria > Bacillati > Cyanobacteriota > Cyanophyceae > Nostocales > Nostocaceae > Nostoc > Nostoc sp. EspVER01. Next base: position 52,105 of record NZ_JAVRCS010000031.1, on the reverse strand, counting down.
AGACTTATTAAGAAGCTCAACTATAAATTTTGTTCGATGTTGCTGTTCTTGAGTAGTAAAGAAAAATTGATAGTCTAAATGCTGTAAATCATAAGCAATAGCTACTAACGGAATATCTTTGTCAGCATATGTTGGTGCAGAGAAAGGACAGAATAGTAAATTAATCTTATTTTCTTTCAGTAAGGAGCTAGAGCCTATAAAATCATTTAACTTAAAGTTGATTTTATTAACTATTTTTTTTACAAGTCTAGAGAAAAGCCCCAAATTACTTTTTTTTGGTGTATCAATTAAATCAGGAACTAATAGTCGCTCCATCCTGTTAGTCTCGTATTGTGCTAATTCTAAATGATTCCAAGGAGCTGTAAGGAGTAAGAAATAATGATGAGGTGCTAATTCTTGAAATTGCTTTAGTAGGGTCAATACTAAAACTTTAGCACCTCCATTTTCACCACCAGGTCGTAGAGGAGTTAAATCTATAGCAATTCTTAGAGATGGTTGTAATTCGCTCATATGGTAATTAATACATTCAATTTTTGAGTCTATAATTTGTATCCTACAACTGCATAATCTTGCGCTCCGTAAAAGTAATCATTAAATCGTTCAGCTACCTCAGAACCACTGAGCTTATAAGTTTCTGGGTAAGGGTGAAGATTGAGAATTTTTACTTGGTGTAGACCTTGCGTTTCCAGAATAAATTTAATCATGGAGCTTGGCAAAGGATTATGATGCGTGGGATCGAAATAAAAATTACAACTACCAACTAATACATTTTGAGGATTAGGTGTTTCAAAAATGGCTAATCCACCAGGCTTAAGTACCCTGACTACTTCAGTGAAAAATTTCATTAACTTTGGAAAAGTTAGATGCTCGATAATATGAAAACCTGTTATCATTCCTAAGCTACTATCTGGTAAAGATTGTACATAAACCATTACATCCGCTTCTATCACCTCAAATCCCCTGGAGCGGGATTGTTCTACCATTACTTTGTTGATATCCAGACCTCTGGCTGTATATCCAGATTCCTGTAGCAACTCCAGCCATTCACCACGCCCACAACCTACATCTAAAATTGGTGATTCATATGTGCCTATCTTTGCTTCCTCAATCAATGGCAAATAAACTTTTAATCTGTCTAATATTTCTTCTCGACTACCTCGAAACTGCTCTTCAAATGCAGCATAAAAGGCATCCAAAAAGTGCATATCTTCATTTACAAAGGTTTCTAACTCCTTTTGAGTAAAAGGTTCTGGTAAACGTTTTCTTGCATCTTCCAAAAACACTGTTATTAAACGTTTTTGCTGCATTAAGTCATTTTTGAGGTAACTATCGTTTCTGATGTAATGCTCATTGATTTCTTGAATACGAGCATTTGCTGTATTTATACGATTATCTGTTGTAATTAATTGATCGCCCATTCTTTCAATACGAGCATCTACAATATTTTTATGCTCATCTATTTCTTGTACTAGACGATTCAGAGTATCCAAACGTTCTTGAACGCCAGTTAACCAGTTGGTAATTAAAGTATGAATAGCATTTAAGCTGTCATCTATTCCTTGGATACTGTTATCCAGAGTAACTAAGCGCTCATCCAACCCTTGAAAGCGATTCTCTACAGCAATCAAGCGCCTATCTAATTGTTGGATGCTGTTATCCAGAGTAACTAAGCGCTCATCCAACTCTGGAAAGCGATTATCCATAGCAATCAGGCGCTCATCCAACTCTGGAAAGCGATTATCCATAGCAACCAGTCGCTCATCTAGCCCTTGGATGCTGTTATTCATAGCAACCAGGCGCTCATCCAATCCTGGAAAGCGATTATCCATAGCAATCAGGCGCTCATCTAGCCCTTGGATGTTGTTATCCACTTGCGTTTTTAAAGTCGCAATGTGTTCCACCATCTGGTGATTAAGTGCTACAGACTCTTTTAGGGAATTAATTATACTAAAATTGATTTCTCGTTGATCTTTAAAGATAAAATTCATGATTTTTAGAATAAGTTTTTGCAACTTACCACTTAAATTCAAAGGAAAAAGATTAAGTTGATCTGGCCACTTTGTACGGGCACTTGAACGAGATTCTGCATTTTCAATAAAAGTTTCAATATAACTAATACTTAACTTCAAGTTTGATGTGTCTAGATTAGATTGTGAATCTCCTAACTGAGAATGAGCTTGGTTTTTGCTAATATGCTCAACATTTTTATGTATTAATTCATCAATATTAGTTTCAGGATAATTGGATTCAATCATTTATTTATTACTTAACCTCAATTATTTCTTGATATGATGATATGATGATATGATTTTAATTTCTAGATTAGATATGGTATTTAATGCTTATATCACCCTGATTCCAATGTCCTCCATTAAATAAGTTGGCGCTAAATCAAACCAGCGTACACCTTCCTGTACCAATGTCACTCTCAGGATATAGCTACCTTTTTGTGCTAACGATCTCAGTTTAATTTTATACGTTTCTTTGGGTACTTTATTATTGAATAAATGTTTCAACACTATATCTTCAGAGCTATTTAATGGGGGAAATATCTTTGTTCGTTGTCCCTCAAAAACAATGTAATCGGTAGCTTCTTCATTCATCCAATGATACGAAATGTGAAGTGGATGAGAACCATAACTATTAAGAGTAAATTCGCTAGAGTTTTCAATTTCTAATTTAATTTCAAATTCACTATCTGCATTTACTAGTTTTTGATGATCTTTCACAAATATCTTGATTTTTCCAGCAGAGATGGGTGGGATAGGGAACATTTGTAAGCTATTCTTGAGATGTTCCCGATTTATGGGTCGATGAGAAGCAACTACAAATAGACTAGTTGCTGCACCTATTTCTCTTGTAGAAAACTTTTTTACTAAACTTCCACCTGGATTCTGGGTATCACCAAACCATAAACATACATGGTTAAAGTGTTTGCTTAATTGCTTTTTCAAAATCCTTGGCGATTGTTCATTAATATGCATTAGTAGCTCATATCTTGAGCGGGGCTGTGGTGGTAGGTAGGCACCAACAGAAGCAGCAATTTTCCTTTTACGTGGATATTCATATTTGTAATACCAAAGATTTGGAAAAGTATGCACAACAAATAATCCGTCTTGTTTAAGACTGTGCGCGACTTGCTGATAAAGCGCATCTAGTTCTTCAAAAGCTAAGTGTTCAATCACGTCAGAAGCTAGTACTAGATCATACTTATCTGGCAGTTGTACATTGCAGACATGATCGCAGATGAATTCTACGTTGGCTGCTAACTCAGCTTCTCCATTAAAACAATTTTTTGCTAGTTCAATGGCATTTGGTGAATAGTCAATAGATGTAACCGCAAAACCTTGACGAGCAAAATAATAACTAAGTTCACCTCGTCCAGAACCAATGTCAAGTACTCGTCCTGATGCTTTCAAACTAGCGATCGCTGCTACAGATTGCAATCTTGGATCTTCTAACTTCTTCCCTTGATTTTGTTTATAAGTATCAAATCCGCTACAGTCTTGAGTATAGTAGTGACTAGTATAACTTTGACGAATGTCTAGACTAGAATTAGTATTGTGGTGGTGTTCTTCAAGCTCACTTAAATAATTATTAGAAACTTTTATTAATAACTCTCCGGCATAACCTGGTATTACACCATACCAATCGAGCAAATCAGCATATCTAAATAAGAAATCACTAACTGCCATAAAGTTCTGCTGTGTCCACATGTATCCATCTACCAACACGTAGCGGGATTGCTTAATAGCAAGTTCTAAATCATGAAAGGAACCGTCTCCATTTTGTTGCCCATCAACATGAATGAGATCGTAGACATTACCAGGCAAGCGTTTCATTACCTGTGTATCAGCAATAATAAATTCAGTATTAAACTGCTTAGTAATTTCTTTTGCCCAATTAATTGCACCTTTGACACCACCAAAATCATTGGTATCTAAGTCAATACCAGTATATTTAGCATTAGGGTATCCGTGTAGGAAAGCTGCGGCAGAATAACCAAAACGTACTCCTATTTCTAGGATATTAAGAGGTTTTAATTCATGAGCGATCGCAGATTTGAGTTTGTAATAATCAATCCACTCATCAAAAAGATGTAACAAGGGATCTTCTGGATTAGTAGTTTTTCTAAAGTCATATTCTGTCTGTTTTGCCTGTTTAATTATAGAGTCAAACATAAGTATATTTATGAATAGAAATAGAAGGAGAAAGATTTACTATACCTGACCACAGTATTGAGTCTTTGTTTCTTAGAACTTTTAATGCGGCGACATTATGAGCATAAACTAATGTTCTCTGGAATAAACTTTCCCCAATTGCACTATCAGCTACGCCAAATGTAATTGTATATTCACCCTCCATCAAAGGCACTTTAAACTTAAAGCAAATCTCCAGTAAAGTACCGCTCTCTACTCGACCTATTTTTTTTCCCATACATAGAGTATTTGTTTCAAAAATTACCTCACCTGTTCTTTCCCGTATTTTAAAACCAATATGGGGATCTTCAAAATATTGGGAAAATAAAACTCCTACGGAAATCTGTAATAACTGCTCACTAATTACAACTTTTATTTCTTGATCTGTTTCATCTAAAAATCTAACAAATTCTATGCTTACTTCTGGCGCATTAATTACTACTTCTTGTACTGATTCTGAGGTTATATCTAAAAATTCTTTATTTTCCTCTGAAGTAACATAATTAGAATCTGGAAGCATTTGAATTTCTACTAATTCTGATTGTATATCTTTTTTTTGTAACAGCTTGGCTTCATATAAATCAATTACTTGCCTTGGTTTAGCATCCAACACTAAATTTCCTGCTTCCATAAATAAAGCTCTGTTACAGATTTTATGTACAACAGCTGAATCATGGGAAACAAATAAAAGTGTTGTTCCCATACGTGTTAGATTTCTAATCCGCTCAAAACATTTCTGCTGAAAGTAAATATCTCCAACTGCTAGTGCTTCATCTACAATTAGAATGTCAGGATCAACACTTACTGCAACTGCAAATGCTAATCTCACGAACATACCACTTGAATAAGTTTTAACAGGCTGCTCAATAAAATCTCCGATATCAGCAAATTCGACTATCTCATTGTATTTGGCTTCAATTTCTTCACGACTTAACCCTAAAATTTGTCCATTGAAAAATACATTTTGTCTTCCAGTAAATTCAGGATTAAATCCGCTACCTAGTTCTAGTAAAGCTGAAACTCTGCCGTGAAGCCAGACATCTCCTGTAGTTGGTGTCAAGGTTCTAGCAATGATTTGTAGTAATGTACTTTTCCCAGAACCATTTTGACCAATAATTCCTAATTTCTCTCCTTTAGTAATTTCTAAGTTAATATCCCGCAATGCCCAAAATTCTTGAGCGTGGCTCTTACCAGGTAGTAAAGTTTCTTTGAGCCTATCTACCGGACGAGCATAACGCTTGTAGCACTTTGAGATATTCTTCAGTGAAATTACAATCTCCTCACCCATAACACTGCATACTTAAACTAATAATGAATTTCACACGGTACAAATTTATCAATTAAAAATTAATTACTTCATTATAATTTTTGCTTGTTGTTGAATTATATCGCTATCTACATATACAGTTAACGTTAGCATTTGCTTGTTTTAAAAGCGGCTAACTAATGAAGCCTTGACTACAACACGTCGGCAAAAGCTGGACGCAAATGCTTGTATACTGTAAAACCACAACAAAATATAATTGTTGCTATGACACAAGCAACTCCCCATTCACCCCAGTGCTTTACTTCTCCAACTAAAACTATGTCACGATAAACCTCTGCGATCGCTGCCATTGGATTTAACCAGAATACCAAACTCCGCCATTCCTCTGGAACTGCTGATACTGGATAGACAAGCGGTGTTGCATAAAACCAAATATTTAAAATTACTCCTAAAGTCTGCGGGATATCTCGCAAAAATACAGTTAGTCCGGCTGTTAAATAGCCCAACCCTGCTGTTAGCAATAACTGTGTTAACCAGATCAAGGGTAATAGCGCCAAGCTAGTATGTAAAGTATGAGCATTGATCGCCACGAAAAAAATCAATGCCATTAAACCAAAGGAACTCTCAATGAATGTTGACAAAATTGGCACTAGGGGTAATAAAGTTAAAGGAAATACCACCTTCTTGACTAAATTTGGTTGTCCTAGTACCGAATTAGCGGACTGCATTAGACCACCACTAAAAGCAATCCAAGGAAGTAAGCCTGCAAATAGCCACAAACCAAAGGTGAAATCATTTGCTGGTAAACCCTTGAGAGTAGTCAGCTTCACCTTCAACACAGTGGAAAATACATAAGTATAAATCAGTAACTGGGATAGCTGATTTAGCAAAGGCCACAAGTTACCTAAAATAGAACCCTTGTAACGCGCTTCTAAATCCCGGCGTACTAGAGTTCTCAGTAAGTCGAACTTCATCCACATCTGTTCATCTATGGGCAAGATTCGTCTCAATCTCCCTACATTACGTACAACTCCCCGCATTGTCGGCAACAATTTCTGCTTCCTCGCTTACTACTCACTATCCGCTCATCTAATTACTCTCACTGAAGCCTATTATATTTATGAAAGTTCCTTTTTCAGGCACTTTCAAATAGAAAAAATATCCAACTACTTCTTGTGATGTGCGTATTTTACCCGCCTTTGGTTAAACGTGTGTTAGGCAGGATGCCCACCTCATAAGATTGGATAATTTATTTGTTGGAAATCTCTTCAGTGCTTTTAGAATTTATCATCACTAGAAAATTGTATCCAAATTATCTTGGCGATTATACAATAAATAGGATATTGTCAAGTATATTTTTACTACAAATATAACGTCTGTTTGTCAGGCTCCTTCTTTGTTAAGGATGCGAGTTTTTGCTTAACTCAAGTTATCTGGATCAATTCCTTGCGATCGCAAATACTCTGCTAATCGATCAGCCCGTTGGCGTTCCTGTTCAGCCCGTTGGTGTTCCTGTTCAGCCCGTTGGCGTTCCTGTTCAGCCCGTTGGCGTTCCTGTTCAGCCTGTTGGCGTTCCTGTTCAGCTTGTTCTCTTCGAGTCGGCACCCAACCTGCAGAATTATACCAACGCAACCACAAACCTGTTGTCTGCTGGTAATTACCTTGCCAAAGACCCAATCCTAGCTCTAGCTCTTCTAACCATAGGCGGTTCTCTGGTAAAGATATTGCTTCGTAACGAGTGCCATTGAGCTTAAAGGCACGTAAATTATTTTCATAGCGATCGTAGATAACGTAGTAAGGAACCCGTAAAATCTGTTCATATACTTCCCACTTCGTTGGGGGTCGGTTTACTTCCCGCAGTGTTTTTCCTAAGTCTTCTTGTTCTGTACCAGGTGAAAGTAATTCAACTACTAAAAATGGATCAATTCCTTCTTGCCAAATAACGTAACTTAAGCGCAGGTCTTGCTGCTGGCTAGCACTAGGTAATCCTAAAACCATGTACCAATCAGGACGCTTGTACCACAAAGGATGGCGGGGATCGTAGTAAAGATTTAAGTCGCTAGCAAGCAAAATTTCCTCAGATGGATAAGCAAGAGGCTGACAAGTCTCACTGAGCAAATCTGCCTGAATTCGGTGAAATTCATCTGGCAAACCTGATTCCCCCACTAATTCACTGGGTAAATCATACATCGTAGGCATTGTTTCTTGTGGCGGACGGGGTGGATCTGTTTGATACATGATTACTACCTTTGTTGCTTAACTCAAGCTATCTGGATGAACCTCTAACGATCGCAAATGTTCCACTAGCACTAATCTTTGCAATCGCACCTGTTGTTAATTTTAAGTTCTTAGGTCAGAAGGTAGGAGTTACGATTCTCTCCCTCACTCCTCATCTCCACTGAATTTATGAGAGCAGAGTCACGGATTCCGCTACACTGAGACTTGGTTTATTGCATTGTAATCAGGCATGGAAATCGGACAAAAGGTTAAAGTCTATCGTTTGCGCGATCGCGTTTCTGCCCCAGTTGTGAAAAAGCTCGGACAAGTGGGTATTATCCAAGGCTACAAAGTCACCGATGGTGGTGGTATCGGTGTAGTGCTACTGTTTGACGATAATTATTCCACTTGGTTTTTTGAAGATGAAATCAAACCTGTGTAGTAGTTAAAGAACTCAGATCCAAGTTTTTCTTGGTATCTGAAATTTCAAGCACAGGTTGAGACTCTTTGTTGAGTGCTAAGTTGGAGTTGAAAAGATCGGCGGTGAAAATAGGAATCAACTAATGGCTCTAATATTGACATTTTTGGGCAAAGGCGGCACCGCTCGTACCAAAATTGCGATCGCCGCCGCCAAATTATTGGCAAGTCAAGGCAAGCGCGTACTTCTAGCAGGACAAGCAGAACCAACATTGCAAATCCTGCTGGGCACTCCCATTGCTGCCGATCCCCAGGAAATCGCTCCCAATTTGCAAGTAGTCCAGTTTCAAGCATCTGTACTACTAGAACGAAACTGGGACGAAGTGAAGAAACTTGAGGCGCAATATCTCCGCACGCCCATCTTCAAAGATGTTTTTGGTCAAGAACTGGTAGTATTGCCGGGGATGGACAACGCCCTGGCACTGAATGCTATCCGCGAATATGATGCCAGTGGCAAATATGATGCGATCGTCTACGATGGCACGGGCGACTCTTTAACCCTGCGAATGTTGGGTTTGCCAGAATCTCTGAGTTGGTATGTCCGACGATTTCGGCAATTATTTGTCAACTCCGACTTGGGGAAGACAATTACTGAATCACCCTTGATTCAACCGCTGATTAGCAGTTTTTTCAATGTCAACTGGACAGCAGATAACTTTGCCGCTCCCACTAACCAAGTCAATAATTTCTTAGAAAAGGGGAGAGCTGCTCTGTCCGATCCCAAGCGTCTCGCTGCTTTCTTAGTGACTACAGGAGATCCGATTGAGGTAGCAAATGCTCGTTATTTATGGGGTAGCGCTCAACAAATCGGTTTAACTGTCGGTGGTGTTCTGCTTGTGTCTACCGAGACAAATGTCAACCTACCAGAGGAATTTATACCCCTCCCTGTGAGCGTTATTCCGAACTCGCCCACGGGTGATTGGCAACCACTGATAGACGCTCTACCAAACTTTGAAGCACAAGCTTTACAGGCTCCCAAACCGATTGAAATAGACATCCACAATCGTCAAGTACGCTTATTCTTGCCAGGATTTGACAAAAAGCACGTCAAGCTTACCCAATATGGGCCAGAAGTCACGGTAGAAGCAGGAGATCAGCGGCGCAATATTCCCTTACCCCCGGCTCTGAGTGGCAGACCTGTTGCTGGAGCAAAGTTTCAGAATAATTATTTGATAATTTCGTTTTAATTTAGTTAGGAGTTAGGAGTGAAGAGTTAGGAATAAAACAATAATTCATAACTCCTAACTCTTAACTCCTCACTCTAAAAAAAATAGGCATTATGTCAGAATCAACTCCCATTACCCCAGACCCTAACCCGTCTGAAGCACTAGACTCAGTGGCAAATAATCTCAATGAGCAAGCACTCGCGTCTGCCGATCGCAGTGCGAAAACTAGACAGCTGCTAGGGATGAAAGGTGCATCTGCTGGGGAAACTTCAATCTGGAAAATCCGTTTGCAGCTCATGAAGCCCATCACCTGGATTCCCCTAATTTGGGGTGTAGTCTGTGGTGCGGCTTCTTCGGGTAACTATACTTGGACACTGGAAAATGTATTGAAGGTAGCAGCCTGTATGTTACTGGCTGGGCCATTGATGACAGGTTACACCCAAATCCTCAATGATTACTACGATCGCGAAATCGATGCCATCAATGAACCTTATCGCCCGATTCCCTCTGGCGCAATTCCCCTACCCCAGGTAATTATTCAGATTTGGGTATTACTGATTGCTGGCTATGGTTTGGCATTTGTGCTGGATGTGTGGTCTGGTCATGAATTCCCGACAATTACAGCGATCGCAATTATCGGTTCTTTCATCGCCTACATTTATTCTGCACCTCCCCTGAAACTCAAACAAAACGGCTGGCTAGGTAGCTATGCCTTGGGTGCAAGTTATATCACCCTACCTTGGTCTACAGGACACGCTTTGTTTGGCGAACTGAATTCCACAATTGTGATTTTGACAATGTTCTACAGCTTGGCTGGATTGGGCATTGCTATTGTCAATGATTTTAAGAGTGTAGAAGGCGATCGCCAGTTAGGATTAAATTCACTACCTGTAATGTTTGGCATCACCGCCGCATCTTGGATTTGTGTAGTGACAATTGATGTTTTTCAAGGATTGATTGCAGCTTATCTCGTCAGCATCCATGAGAATTTGTATGCAGCAATACTAGTACTGTTAATCATCCCGCAAATCACCTTGCAAGATATGTATTTCTTGCGCGACCCCGTGAAGAATGATGTTAAGTACCAAGCTAGCGCCCAACCTTTCCTTGTTCTAGGAATGCTCGTCACCGGTTTAGCGCTGGGTCATGCTGGCGTTTAACTTCTACTTCTATAGTGAGAAGTTAGAAATTAGGAGTTAGGAGGTAATATACTTCTAACTCCTAATTTGTATCAGGACATACCGTGTTTAAACTGATATCTTTCCTCATTCATGGGATTGAGCCTTTGTTAGTCCCGATTTGCTTTGTTGTAGCTTGGACTGTAATTATTCTCGTTGTTTGGAGTCTCTGTGCGGCGGCGCGAGATAGTTTGACAACAGCCAAGCAAATGCATCAAATTCCTTGTACTGGTTGCCAATTTTTTACCGACAATTATCGTCTTAAATGTACTGTACGCCCATATATTGCCAATACAGAAGAAGCGATCGATTGTTCTGACTATCAACCGAAGACTAATCCTTATCTCTATTAGGGAGTAGGGAGTAGGGAGTGGGGAGTGGGGACAAATGACTAATGACTAATGACTAATATCTAACAATATTTTCAAAACACCCCGACTCTGAGCGTGTTCAAAAGCTGCAAGCCCTTCAATAAGAGGGTAGGTGGCATGAATCAGGGGTTGCACGTCAACTTTTCCTGTGGCTAGTAGCTGAAGGGCCGGGGCAAAAGGGCCACAACGGGAGCCGATGAGGGTGATTTCATCTACTACTAAAGAAGAAGCATCCAGGCTGAGTTTGCCAGAATAAGTACTTTTCAGTACAAGCGTACCACGGGGACGTAGGGCGCGGCGAGCGATCGCAAATCCTTCTGGATTACCAGTACATTCTACTGAAATATCGAAATATCCATCTTTCACAACATTAGCTAAACCAGTTTTAATCCCCCGTGTCTCTAAGTTAGCCAGTTTGTCTTGATGACGCCCCACAGCTAAGAGTTCACAGCCGGTTAAGGCTAATGTCTGGGCTACCAACTGCCCTAGTTTGCCATCTCCAACCACTAGCACCCGATTATTTGGATGTAATGGCACTTGCTGCTGAATTTCTAAAGCTGCTGCTACAGGTTCAGTAAATGTTGCTACTTCTGTTGGCACATTCTCAGGTACGAGATGCAGATTCTCTATCGGCAAACAGAGATATTCACCAAAGGCTCCATTGCGGTTGACAATACCCAAAACTGTACGATTTTCGCAGTGAGTTGATTGTCCGCTGCAACAAAAGCGACAATGCCCACACACAGCGTTGATTTCTCCAACTACGCGTTTATTAACTAAGTGTTCTGGCCCTTGTTCAACGACGCCGACAAATTCATGCCCCAAAATACCAGTGTAAGGATAGTAGCCTCTGAGTAATTCCAGGTCAGTGTTACAGATACCGGCACGCAAGACGCGTACTAAAGCTTCTCCTGGTGGCGGTTCAGGAACGGGAATATCTGTACGTAATTGCAACTGATTATTTTCGAGCCAAAGTCCTTTCATTCTTTTTCACCACATATTTGGGTCTGTTCGCGAAGCGTCTCGTAGAGAAGTCTCGTGCTTCACGCAATGCTTTAAAGTAATGAGTTTCATCGTGGATGAAAAATGGGTATTTACTCATTACTTATTACTCATTACTCATTACTTATTACTTATTACTCATTACTTATTACTCATTACTCCTTCTTAAGAGCGCCTTTAGGTCGGTGAGTATGTCAAATCCTTTGCCTAATTATGTTGTCATAATCACTTTTAAAAATGTTTACAAATATAAGGGCAAACATTTGTACTGATATACCCATATCTATGTCTCTGTAGAAGGTATTTCTTTAATTTTGGTTACATCAACTTTGCTTAACCAAGTAACTAAGTCTTCTGAGCCAAGTGCAATCTCACTTCCCAAGGTTTTGATATAGAGAAGTCCGTCACTGATAATTAAATCTCTAATTGGATACCATGAATCTCGTGTTCTAATCAGAAGTTCTAACGGAATCCCTGATCTTGAACTATGCTTGCAATATTTCCACCAGGCTCGCCATAGAATGACACATTTAGTACAGTTCATCTGATAGCCTTTGGGAACTTCGCAGTATTGATACTGATAGAAACCCCGACTATCTACTTCTCCTTTGAGGATATAACTATATTCTGCTAATGCCTGATTGATCAATTCCCACTGGGTTGATTTTGGAGAAATCGAGAATTCAGATAAGGTGTTAGATAGTTGAACAGTGGCAATTACGCCTTCAGATTTTGCTGTCAGTTGGTTGATTTTATACACTGTTTGCGCTGTCAAAACAGGATTTGACAACAAAATATCTTTTTTTTGAATAGAGTTTTGCACAAACTCTCGAATTAAATCTAGATTAGACAACATAAAATTTTTTATACTAAATTAACCAGTGTAATGAAAGTCACAACACTACTTAAATTAATAACTACACTGGTTTTGCACTTAAATCAGGATTATTACCAGCTTTATTTATACTCAATTCTTTGTTGAACTAGGGTTTTGTTAAGTTTAATATCGTTTATGCTATTGTCCACTAGGCTGGTTGACAAAATTACTCTTTTCAAATATTGAGGCAGCAAATTAAATTTTTACACCTTCGAGAAAAGGTTGAAATACCGGAACTAATTCGGGACGACTAACCACAAGGGTAGGAAAAGAGCGATCGCTATAATCTTCTCCTGGTGACAACGGAAACGGTTCTGACTTCAGCGATGACCATACCCCACCAGCTGCTTGGACAATTACCCAAGCCCCTGCTATATCCCAAACTTTTGGTGTCGCCTCAATCCCACCGAGAGTAGCCCCAGTAGCAACCGTCAAAAAGTTATAGCTAGCTACACCCAACATCCGAATTTTACAGGGAAAGCCGTTTTTGATAACTGCGGTGCTACGAGAACAGAGGTTAAAAAAGTGATTGCTGCTGGGACTATCAACACTTGTGTGGATGGGGTGGTGGTTGAGAAATGCTCCTATTGGTGTTGCCAAACCAGATGAACCTGCCCAGAAACCATGAAAAGCTTGATTTAGAGTTGGTGCGTAAACATACCCAAAAATGGGTGTGCCTCGATACAATAAACCCAGAGATATTGTCCAGAGAGGAATGCCGCGTGTGAAGTTGGTTGTACCGTCGAGAGGATCAATTACCCAGCACCACTCAGTACCGGGAAATGACTGATCACTCTCTTCGCTCAAAATGCCGTAACCAGAGAAATTAGAAGCGATCGCATCTCGAATTTCCTGATCTGCCCATTTATCTGCTTGCGTCACCAAACTACCATCAGCTTTTTGGTCAGCCTGTACTTTCCCAAAATCTTGCATTAGCTGCTTGCCCACCCTGGTAGTAGTAGTTTGGGCAAAATCTAGAATTGTTGTCCAAAAATCATTCATTGGTTATTTGTCATTTGTCATTTGTCCCATGCCCAATGCCCCATGCCCTATACAGTTTAATCTAAATCGCTTTCTAAAACAGATGCGATCGCTTGTTTGGCACTTGTTTGAAATTCTGTGACGTTCACCCGATTCAGAAACCAAATCGATGCCACCATTCCCAAGGCTTCTAGAGCAAATACCAGTCCATAAGCTAACTCTGGGCTAGGTAACAGCTGGCGTCCAATATCCAAAACTGTACCTCCGATTACTACCGCCACACCTCTAGAAAGAGACTGCGCTAATCCCCATGCCCCAATGAATGTACCTGCGGCTTCCGCTGCGGTAAGATCCAACATCAAGCTAATTGCAGCCGTTGTTAAGAAACCTGTGGCTAAACCGAATAAAACCAAACCTAGTTTGAGAACTGCTGCATTAGCCGTGAATCCTGATATGCCGAGCAATATTGCACAGAATGCCACCAACATACAGCCTAAACGTGCAGTTCTGCGCTTACCCAAACGCGGGACTATGAAAAAGCCCGTAACGCCGTAAGCAATCAGTAGACCCGTTCCATAAAAAATATTTAATTTGGTACTTTCCGCTAGGGGCATTTTAAACACTTGACCCGCATACGGTTCCAAAATCGGGTCTTGCATAAACAAGCTGATAGTCATCACCAGTAAAAAGGTGAAAAATATACCTGTTTGTGGGCTAGCTGTCAATATTTTCCAAGCATTGCCTAGAGTGATGCTATCTTCCCGATTCACCAGTGTGGAACGGGTTGAGTATTGGGAGTACTTTTTTTCTACGCCGAATGTTGCTGCGATCGCTAAACCAAATACAATTGCTGGGACGATAGTAAACAATCTGTTGATTGCTGGCTGTAAGGTTTCTATAGTTGCTTCTGGCGTTAATTGTTTCAGCAAGCTGGCACTAATAATCGCCCCAACAATAATCCCCACCATGAGCATCGACCAAACCACACCGACTACTTTAGAACGGTTATCTTCTTCAGATATATCCACCAATAAAGCAGCAAAGGCAGTACCGCTAGCACAAATTCCTAGACCGTATACAGCGAAAACTAAAGCCAAAAGTCCTGTCCAGCCGATTGTTTGGGTTGTCCATACCCAACTACCTGCACTATTTCCAGCAAGATTCATCTGCCACATTACTTGTACAGCTAAAAATGCTGCGATCGCAAATATTGCTGCGCCTACCCAAACATAAGCTGTGCGGTGGTATCCCCATAAAGGTTTAGCATCGGAAATCTGGCCAAACCAGATCCGTGAAGGAGCAACAAATAAAGGCAGTGCTAAAACTACTGATACCAGCGTCGCCGGAATTGCTATTTCTTGAATCATGACTCTGTTGAGTACCCCCAGAGTCAAGATTGACATCATGCTCAACCCCATCTGAAATAAACCCAGCCGGAACATGGTCAGCAGGTTTACTCTTGGCACAGATAGGGATTTTGTTTTGGTATCAAATACTTCACCGCTTGCCATAGCTACTTTTTCGTATAGTTTATAGGATTTAATTTCTCTCTTTTAATAAAGATAAACCCTACCCGCTCGAAATCAGCGAACGAAAAGTTGAAGTTGCGATGGCGTTTTGCCCCGCCAGAGGCGATCGCAATTATTTAGCAGCCAGTTATACCAACACCTTGATTAGCGTATGCTTCAGCCAAGTTATGATTAATTTTGATGGCTTGTGAGAAATCAGGTTTTTAGGATGAAGTAGTGAAACGAGACTCCATTTACTATCAAATTTTTAAGCGGTTTCCTCGGTTACTCTTTGAACTGGTAGATCACCCTCCTCTTCAAGGGCAAAACTATCGATTTGAATCACCTGAAGTCAAAGAAACCGCTTTTCGCATCGATGGTGTGTTTTTACCTCCAGAGGATGCAACATCGAAGGTAATCTTTTTTGCTGAAGTTCAATTTCAAAAGGATGAAGCCCTCTACCATCGGTTCTTTACTGAGTCGCTGATGTACCTGAACCGGAATCGTTCTCAGTACGATGACTGGTTCTGTGTGGTAATTTTTTCATCACGCTCTTTGGAGCCAAGGGATCAACAAACTCATCGAATATTTCTTAACAGCGACCAAGTGCAGCGAATCTATTTAGATGAGCTAGGCGCGACTAATCAGCAGCCAATAGGTATCAACTTGATGCAGTTGACTCTAGCATCGGATGAAGTGATGGCACAGCAAGCAAAGCAATTAATTGAGCGAGTAAAATTAGAAGAAACGGACACACTGCCGCAAAACGAAATACTAGACATCATCACCACAATTGCCGTTTATAAGTTTTCTTCGTTGAGTAGAGAGGAAGTTGAAGCTATGCTAGGACTGACTTTGGAACAAACAAGGGTTTATCAGGAAGCGAAAGCCGAAGGTCGAGAAGAAGGTCGAGAAGAAGGTCGGGAGGAAGGTCGAGAAGAAGGTCGAGAAGAACGGGAAGCTGAAATGTTGAAACTTACCGTACCTTTGTTACTAAAAACAGGGATGAGTATGGAGCAGATTGCTCAACACCTCAATGTTGATATAGAAGACGTTCAGCTTGCCGCACAGTCAAGCACATAGAATGGTCATTTCACGTCTGTTGTCATATTTTTGCAAAATGAGGAGAGCTTGATTAAAATCCTCAATTGCCTTTTTATGGTTTTCAGAGCGATCGCGCCAAAATGTGACAAATTAAGATGCTCATGATTTTATCAAAGAGTAAATAAATCCTCTGTTTAAGTTGCTAGATTCTTCACTTCATTGAAAAGCAGAAGCTACAGAGGTTAGAGAGCTTTGTTTTGGTATCAAATACTTCACTGCTTGCGATAGCTAATTTTTTGGATGGCGATGATGCGATCGCGCCAAAATGTTACAGATGGATCTAAGATACTCATTACTTCATCGGAACTGGGACTTGCTAGCAGAAGACCCAGTATCTAACCTTTACATAGCAAAAAAGATATAGAGCTACTCCAAAATGAACAATTGCCTAGCAGCTTTAAAGAAAAGATTAAAATAGATATTCGTAAAAATGTTGAGCCTGCATTCCGAGATATTATTCAGAAAACGTTGACCAAGAATTTTTCAACAAAAAAAGCTCGTTTGTTGGCTATAAAGAATAATCAAGACTACCAATGGATTGGAGAACTTTATCCTGCCGTATTTACAGATGAGAAAACCATCTTATTTCTTAGTATAGATAAGTTCGTCGCTCAAAATTCAACACTTGTGGAACCATCATATTACTTTTATGAGCGGTTGATTAATGAGTCAGTTATTTTTATTGATGAGTTCGATACTACCAAAGATGCTGTACTCAAAAATATTATTAAGTCTGGATTACGGCATCGGGTGGATCTTATTGATTTATTTTTGAACATTCATAATCATCTGATGCAAACCGAATGCCCTGAAGTACTTCTGCAAGAATCAAACTGGCGAAAGAAAAAATCTTCAGGTAAAAATTGGCTATCTCTACGAGAGCAAATTGAATCATTGCGATAAAAAGCCAACTATATATTTAATAAATATGAATTACAGCATATTTGTAAATCTCAGAATGAATTTTCAACTAAGGAAAGAAACTTTCTTTTTTATGATTATAAATTCCATAATGTTCTGGCTCGTAATCAACGTGTAGAGATTATTGGAGATATAGATAGTCGTACAAATTGGATTAAAGCCTTTGATATTAAACATCAAAAATCAGGTATTGACATACAGGAATTACTGAGTAGCATTACAGGATATTTATCCTATTTTCAGACAGGAGTTAAATACTTAGCAAATAACTATCGCCGTTTAAAAGAAGAAGATAAAGGTGGTAAGGAAACTTTTCCAATGAAATTAGCTATTCAGACAGTTCTTAATAATTTCCACCTTAAAGATGTTGAATTTTTAACCAATAGAATTCTTGAAGATGATTTACCTTATGGCTTACAACCCTATCAAGGATCAATACAAAGTCAGAATTTTTATGATACAGGGTTTCGTTACTACGATATCGTCGATAGCGATGAGCATGATACATTATCAAAAATATATATGTTTAACTTCAGCCGTACACCTGAATCTTTTTTAGCTGGAGTTTGCTCAAAGGCTTTTGTAGTGGGTATTTCAGCTACTGCCGGACTTTATACAAATATTGGCAATTATGATCTAGAGTATTTAAAATCTCGTTTAGGAGATTCATTTATACGTATTAAAGATGATGCGCTTGTTAAACTGAAAAATGTATATAACGAAGCAACTCAAGGCTATGATAAAGTCTCTATAAAAACTCAATTTATTGGGACAGATTCACAAGAACAAGCAATCAAACAGCTTGAAGAGCTTTTGAATGATCGAGAAGCAGCCCAGGATTTATGGAATACTCTTCTTCATACCATTACTGATGAGAAGGAGGAAAGTATCAAGTTTGCATTTTGCCGTTATGTCAGAGCTTTAACTGCATGGCAATATTTTTTAGATCATCCTGATTGTCATGCGTTCCTTTGTCTTTTCAATAAATTACCAAAGCCTTCCGATCCAAAATTCGACCTGCATATATTGCATAAATATGCGGAACTTTTATTAGAAAGTCATCAAAATAATATTGATAGTTCTGTAGCTGATACATTCTTTGTACTTAGTAGTAATAATTTTGATGCAAACAAGGAACAACTGCTCAATGAACTAAAAGATAATAAACGCCGATTTATTATTTCTGCATACCAAACCATTGGCGTTGGACAAAATTTACAATTCTCGATTCCTTCAGGGATAGAGCCAATACATATCAACAGCTTTTCTAAGGATTCAAATATGGATATTAACGGAATTTATTTAGATAATCCAACAAATATTCTTGTTAATATCTTTGAAAATAATATAGATGACGATAAGTTTATCAAATATATTTTTCAATTAGAATTTATTCGAGAAAACGGAGATTTTTCACTCAACCAGTTTAAAAGCAAGTTGGATGAAGCGTTTTACAGATATATAAACAGATATAAACCTAGACGCAAGGCTGAGGACTTTATCAACCCATACAATACAAACGCTTATTCACGCTACTTAAATAAAATCATTATTCAGGCATTGGGTCGAATATGTCGTACCAATATGAAAGCTCCAACAATTCATATTCTTGCTGACGCTTCTATCCGAAAACATTTAATTGGATTTTCTCTGCCAGAAGATGTAATTCCTATTCGTGAATATACTGCTCTCCTTGAATCAGCAGGTGAATCACCTAACCAATCTGAAGATTTAATAGAAGCACAGAACCGTGCATCTCATAAAAGTAATCAAACTGCTACTTATATACGTCGCCAACTGAGTACGCCGTGGACAAAACAGAGTGTTAAAAAGTGGCAAGAACTAAGAGAACAAGTTCTTTATCAACCAAGTATTGTAAAAGAGTCAGAATGCAATATTAACTGGAATAATATTTACCTGCATTTGCCAAAATCTGCCGATTCATATTATTTTTCACATGAAAATGACTATGATGATATCGAAGTTTTCTTTTCTGATAACTACGGGAAAAGGGAAGTTAAAGAAGTAAGCGAAGAAACTGCCCGTCTTTCAGAGTTGATGAAAATTGATACTTTACATAAATTGTTCACTGATTCTGGTTGGGCAACAAAATTTCCTAAATCTCAACTAATGCTGACCCCTCCCATGTTCAACAATATTTATAAAGGGGCATTAGGCGAAGTATGTGGGAAACATATTTTTCAAAACCTCTTAAAGATTCCCTTACTAGAACTGAATATAGATGAATTTGAACTCTTTGACTTTAAAACAGAGCAAAATATCTATATATACTTCAAGCTATGGAATGATCGGGTTGCAGTAAAAGCTGATGAAATAATCGAAAAAATCTGTGGAAAAATGGAGATTGTTGAAGCAGAAAAAGTTTTTGTTATCAACATTCTTGGTTCTTCTAACACTCCTTTTATTCCGATTCCATCATTTGACGGAAAAATTATAGAGATTCCCTATCTCTGTAAAAATGATAAGATTGATGATTTTGCACTTAAATTTATTGTGAATGAGTTTTTGAAATGAGCATTCTTACAAATAGACTGAAGGTAAATTTTCATATTGATGCTATTGAACGAGATTTTGTTTTTATCCGCTTCAAACGAGACAAAAATGGCAAATGGTGGGGAGCAGAAGAATTGGATTGCATTATAGGCGACGATTATCAAGCTATGTCCGTTGGATATGCTCAATATGCCTATGCCATGTTTGATAAAAAATCGAATGATACTTACGCATTACTTCAAAAACTTAAAACCGATCCTAAATTTGCTAGTGTATCTGCAATTGAGGTAAAATCCCAGGCTGTTTATACTGGAAATGATGAATGTATATGTGAAGTAACACTTGCCCGCTTATTAATTAACTCTCTAGGCTCATCACGCTCTAAATTTAAACATCTACATTTCTCAAATCTGACGGGAGCATTACTTAAAGTCCCTCCATTAAAAGATAAACTTTATGATGCGATTGGTGTTGCTGAAATCACTCTTAGTAGTGATGAGAGCAAAAAAAATGAATTTTTATTGAAAGTTAGTGTCCCCACTTATCGAAAAAAGGTATCTATATTAAAAGAATATAAAGGTACGGCAGAATTAAAAAAAATTCTTAAAAGACCTGAATATGTGTTCCATAGTGGCACAGGAACTCTGAGAAGATGGCTTCCATCTGATGGTAAAGATACAGATCCTACAAAGTCTTACATAAAATGTAAGAAACAAGGTGAAAAGCGTCATACTAATTTTCTCGAATTTGGAAGTATAGAGAAATTTGAGAAAAGCCGAGCAGGTATTTTGTTTCAAGTTTTCAATAGTATTCAAGAATATCTATGTGAATACATGAGTGTTAATTTTTCCACTCTTGAAATTGATCGCAGCATTGAACTCCAAAATACTTTGCTTAAAAGTCCAAAACAACTTCACTCAAAACTAGATGGTCAAGCAATACATATAGTTGATAGAGTTAATGATGAAGATTCTACTAATTTAGTAATTACACTGAAAGAATTTCTTCTTCCTTATATCACTGACGAAAAACTAATTACCGTTAGTAAACGTGATAAAGAAAACACTCTAAATTTTAGAATTATACATGATGCCGAATTTTATGAAAAAAGAGGGCAAAAGGACGAATACCTCCCTTCAACAGATAAATTTCAGCGACAAAATCTGACAATTGAATCAACTAAAAATGTCTCTAAGCCTATTGTTAAAACAATTATAAAGGAACAGCTTATAAAGCGTGATGTTAGCTCTCGAACATTGAACTTGTTTGATTGGGGTAAACTTCAACTAAAAGGAATTTGGACTTTTGCTGCTTGGGATGAAGATACAGACCACGTAATTTTTATGGAAATTCAACCAAATGGTAATTTTGAATTTTACGAAATAGATGGTCAAGATATATTACTTCACTGGCAAAAGTTTGATAAATATAGAAAATTCATGACGGCGGGTAGCTCAGGAGATAAAATCGAGACATTAGAAGGTCTTGTTATTTCTGATGCTGGTGATATAAATCAGATATTTATAACTGATGAAATCAGTATTCCTGACCTTTCTAAAATTGAAGCTATTCTCAAGGAAGTCGAAACTGAACTTCCCGAAGACAAGGGAAGTGGAGATGAGCTAGCTGATATAGTTGAAGAATTTTTACAAGAAGCATCTGACCTAGATGTTGAAAAATTGAAATTATTCTCATCGGAACTTAGAAAAATTGGTAATCAACCTATATCAAAACGAGATTTTAAGCGTTTACTCGCACAGTATTTGGGGACAACAAAGAAGGTAGGAGATAAAAATATTGATGTTAGTAGTACAAGTGAGGCTATTCGTTTTAGAGATTACCTTCTCGACAAACATGAAATTCGATTGAAGTTCCCCCAGGATAACCAGAGCAAAGAAGATTTATTCGACGCTTCTCTTAACATAAAATATTTTGGTGAAACTGAAAAAGAAGCTTATTACCTTGTTGGAGATCGAAGAGATAATGTGCAATTCCATTTTAAAGATGCTTGCCATCTCCGTAAAATAGTTGCGGTGAATGGCTCAAAACTGATATTCAGACAACTGCTTGAAACTATGGATGTTGATTTTGTTCGTACAGGGCAAAGTACCGTAATCCCTTTTCCATTTAAGTATATTAGGGAGTATAAAAATTTTGGCGTTGCTAAATGACTGTATAAATCAGTATTAATCAACTGCAACAACTATTACTTTGACGCATTATATCTTATGTTTTATTAGACCCCAATACACGGAGAAACAGTGTTTAAATAAACCCAATAGTAATACTGACTAGAGTTATGGTATTGTTCTGTAACTTTATTTGACGCAATCAAGCCACATAAAAATATCAATATGAAAATGTGGTTTTAACTACGCTATTCCATTGAATTAGTAAGATAAACTTGCTGTATGTATGTCCTCAAAATACTTACCTTCATCTAGTAAAAAAACAGGCATAAGCAATGAGCAAAGAAGTAGTCAAAGTAATATTATGGGAAGAAAATCAAAAAGATTTTCTCAAAAAGTTCTACGATCTTCAATTTACTCCCAGAGTAGGAGAGGAAGTTTACTTAAAAAAGGAGAGATGGAAAGTAACCAGAGTTGAACATGATTTGGAAATTAGCGAGATTAATGTCTACATGGAATTAATCAAAAAAGCCAAGCAGGAGAAATCATCTAATTCATAAATAAAATTAAATACACTTAAGTATCATAAAAGGGAGGTTATTAGCCTCCCTCAATTCTTAAGTTGTGTAGCAGCTTATTATTAAATGAGAGCGCAAAATTAAAAATAAAGGTAATCCTGTCTGTTAAATTTAGCTGCGTAACAGCTTACTGTCGTTACTGAAAACGAATTTTAAGAAGTTGGCGATCGCACTCCAGCAACTACAATGAAGGTACAACACTAGTTGTACCTCCAAAGGCTAATAAAATGAAACGGACACTCTATATTCCTGATGAGTTGTGGACACAACTTGACCAATACTTAAAAGACCACCCAGAGCAAAATCCATCTAGTGTTGTACAGGCAGCACTGGCAGAAAAGTTACGTCCTAAAAATGGTTCAAAGCTACTATCGCTAGCTGGAATCGTAGAAAATGCTCCTACAGATGCTTCAGTTAATGAAGACTATTTAATACAAGGATGAAGCGTATCGTTTTGGATGCAGGCCCCCTGATTGCCTTGGTTTCTGTCCGAGATGACTACCATCAGGAATGCAAAACAGGTTTTAATAAGTTACCAGAATTGTTTGGTGAGGTTATAACCCCTCTACCAGTGCTGTTTGAAGTTTACAAGTTTGTGTTGCGAGAACAATCGAGCCGTGCTGCAATGACTGCACTAAGAGTCATTAGTGAGAACACAGTGACTGTACCAGTGAGCATGGAAATGTTTCAGGAGATTTACAGCATGGTTCGCCAGATACCACACTGGCAAGGAAGTTTAGAGGATGCCTCTGTTGTAGCGGTAGCTCAACTTTATGACGCTAGTGTTTGGACGTTGGATTACAGAGATTTGAGTTGGTTCAAAAGTCTGGAATTGTGGACATCATAATCGTTACACAGGTCAGTTGAAACATTTTCAGCTTGAGCTATGGTGTCCAATGCCCCACACCCAATCTTGTCTGTAACGATACACTATAAAAGTAAAGAAATGTAAATAAATCAAATTTTGCAACCGTGGAAAACATCACATTGGGGCAAAATGGCCCATCTGTTACGCCCTTGTGCATCGGCACTTGGGCTTGGGGTGATAAACTATTTTGGAATTATGGCGATCGCTATGGCCCAGAACAGTTACAAGAAGCCTTTACCGCAGCCTTAGAAGCTGGTATTACGTTCTTTGATACTGCCGAAGTCTACGGAATGGGACTATCAGAGAAATTTTTGGGACAATTTCTGCAACAGACACAACAACCCGTACAAATCGCCACAAAATTTGGCCCCCTACCGTGGCGATTTACAGCCCAATCCGTCTCTGATGCTTTAACAGCCAGCCTCAAACGGCTACAACTGGAGCGAATCGCTCTGTATCAAGTGCATTGGCCTTTTGCCTTCTTTTTAAGTCAAGAAACTTTGATGAATGCCCTAGCCGATGAAGTGAAGCGGGGGAGAATTGCCGCAGTTGGTGTGAGTAATTACTCAGCAGAGCAAATGCGAGACGCGCATCAAATATTGGCAGCCCGTGGAGTGCCTTTGGCTGTCAACCAAGTACGCTATTCTTTACTCAGTCGCCAAGTTGAAAGCAAAGGTATTATCACAACTGCCCGTGAGTTGGGTGTGACTATCTTGGCTTATAGTCCTTTAGCACAAGGATTACTCACAGGCAAGTACAGTATTGATAGTGCTGAAATCCCCACTGGTGCGAGGAAAATAGACTCGCGATTTAAGAAAGAAGGACTGCAAAAAATTGCCCCAGTGATATCTTTACTACGCAACTTCGGGGAAAAATACGATCGCACCCCTGCCCAAGTTGCTCTCAACTGGTTAATTGCTCAGGGGAACGTTATTCCCATTGCTGGGGTGAAGACAGCCGAACAGGTACGGCAAAATGCTGGTGCTTTGGGCTGGAGACTGAGTGATGATGAAATTGGAGACTTAGAACAAGTTAGTCGTCTTTGGCTGTAGTATTTTTGATCTGTCTAAAAAAGCCAAAAAGTCAAGAGTATAAAGTCAAAATCTTAACTCTTGACTCTTAACTCTCAACTCTTAACTTTGCCGAATTTTAGATTTGGATTTTGGATTAAAGGAAAAGTCTAAAATCCAAAATTGATTAACTTCTAACTGTTGACTAAGAAGCTGATTCTCTAGCTATAGGTGAACCTATCTTTTTACTAGGGGATGCAGAAGAATCCTGTCCACTTGTCCGCAGTTTTGGTTTGGGAGAAGAATGTCTTTCTTCACCATTGTTACTATCTGATTTCCACGCAGCACGGGGGCGATCGCTAGAAGATGATTCACGACGCTTGCCAAGTCTGGGTTTGGGAGCAGAGGATTCTTCTTGGGGAATTTCCACGTCTGAACTCAACCAAGCGGGACGAGTTTGATCGTAAGCGATTTGTAGTGCAGCTGCGGCGATCGCTTGAGCATCGTATTCTTCAATCAATTCGCTGACAATGGGCAAGAATGAAGCCAAACGCTCACCTGTCAAAGCTTCCCGCACCAGTTCTTGCAATTTCAGAATGTGTTTTGCTTCAATCTGGGCGCGTGTGGGAATCGTCAGTACTTGCCAACTTTGGCGGTTATGACGTTCAAATGTTTGCTGTTTGCGGCGCTCAAATGGTTGTACTAAAGAAATTGCTGTTCCTTCTTTACCAGCACGACCAGTACGACCAATGCGGTGAACGTAAGTTTCTACGCTATCGGGTAAGTCGAAGTTGATTACATGGGAGAGTTGATCGACATCTAACCCTCTTGCTGCAATGTCAGTTGCTACCACCCAGCGAACTTGACGGTTACGGAATCTGATTAATAACCGTTCCCGCGCTTGTTGGGACAAGTCACCGTGGTATTCATCGACACTGTGACCAGCGCCTTGCAACTGACTGGTGAGTTCGGCGGCTGTACGTCTGGTGCGAACAAAGATTAAAGCTGTTTCTGGATCTTCCATTTCCAGAATTGGCTGTAAAGCTTTGGCTTTTGTCCAGTGGCGGGGGATCAAGTAAGCTACTTGATTAATCTTGTTGGGAGCGGCTTTTGGCTGCTCAACGGTGACAGTTGCGGGCGATCGCAAGAACTTGTTCACCAACATCCGAATCGATGGTGGCATTGTCGCCGAGAATAAAGCTGTTTGGCGATCTACGGGCGCTTGCGAGAGGATTTTGATCACATCGTCGATAAAGCCCATGCTCAACATTTCATCAGCTTCATCCAACACAAACCACTTCACTTGATCGAGCTTTAAACAGCCGCGATCGAGCAAATCGATCACCCGTCCTGGAGTACCCACGACCATGTGAACGCCACGTTTGAGTTGTAACATTTGACGGTCAATTGATTGACCACCGTAGATTGCTAACACCCGCAATCCTTCATTACCGATGAATTGGGCGATCGCATCGTGAACTTGCATCGCTAATTCACGAGTTGGTGTTAAAACTATGGCTTGTACGGCTCTTTGATTGATATCTAGCCGCTCTAAAATTGGTAGTGAAAATGCTGCCGTTTTGCCTGTTCCAGTTTGAGATTGACCGACTACATCACGACCGGCTAGCAATTGGGGAATTGCTTGCACTTGGATGTTAGTTGGTTCGGTAAAACCGATTTTTTCTAGTTGTTCGACACGCTCTTGGGAAATTCCTAATTCTTGAAATGAAAGAGTCATTAATTCGTCCTAAATTTTATGTAAGGATTTTTGGATTAGTCATTTAGTCATTAGTTATTTAGTCATTAGTCATTAGTCATTAGTTATCGGCTACTAGTGAGCCAAGGGCGATAGCGCAGCCTCAAGCTATGCCAACGAATCCGCGAACTTCAGGTAAACCCTCATGAAAACTGCCATTAATGCAGCGTTGACCTCAGAATAAGGGTGAATCTGGAAGGGTCATTTAACAAAAGACAAAGGACAAAAGACAAATAACAATTTAGTTATTGACTACCTGACCATAGAGGTCGTATGTATCAGCGTGGTGAATCGCTATTGGCACGATGGTTCCTAATTTTGCCTGGCCTTTGACATATACCAGACCATCAACCTCTGGAGAAAATCTACCTGAACGACCTATTAATTCACCACTTTCAGGATTTTCTTGCTCAATCAGGACATCAACGATTTTGCCTACTTCCTGTTGATTTTTCTTTTGGGAAATCGGTTGCTGGATTTCCATAAGTTGGTATCGGCGCTCGTCCATCACTTCTTGGGGCAAGTGATTTGGGAGTTTGTAAGCTGGGGTTCCTTCCTCAGAGGAAAAGGTGAAGACACCAACATGGTCAAATTCATGCCGTTGAACAAATCCTAGTAGATGCTCAAAATGCTCTTCAGTTTCTCCTGGGAAACCAACAATAAATGTTGTCCGCAATACGGCTGTTGGTAGCGCCGTTTTGATGCGATCTATAATCCCATCATTTACGCGCCCTTGCCAAGGGCGGTTCATGGCGCGGAGAATCTCTGGATGAGAATGCTGTAAGGGCAAATCCAGGTAAGGCAAGACGTTGGGTGTTTCTTGAATCGCCGCGATCACATCTGGGGTCAGTCCCGTGGGATAAGCGTAGTGCATTCTGATCCACGGTATATCTACTTTCCCCAAAGCGCGAAGTAATTCGGCTAATTTTGGCTGACCGTAAATATCTAGACCGTAGTTAGTGGTGATTTGGGAAATTAAAATAATTTCCTTTACCCCTTGACTAACTAACTGCTCCGCTTCGGCGACGATAGATTCAATAGTACGCGATCGCTGATTTCCTCGAAGATGAGGAATTATACAAAATGCACAACGATAATCACAACCTTCGGCAACCCGGAGGTAAGCAACGCCCTCCGTTGTAGTGCGATAGCGCGGTGTCGTTTCATCGGCAATGTAGGTTGGCTCTATACTAACCTGTTTGACCCGCTCGCCAAGTTCAACACGCTCAATTACATTTACAATTTTGTGATAATCGCCTGTACCCACAACGGCTACTGCTTCAGGCAACTCCTCCAAAAGTTGTTCTTGAAAGTGTTGCGCCATACAGCCAGTGATTACGATTTTTTTATTTGCCTCTGCCAGTTCTACTAAAGTTCTGACAGATTCTTGCCGGGCCGCTTCAATAAAACTACAAGTATTAACAATAACGTAATCTGCTAACTCTTCATTTGTATCTACACCGTAGCCTGCTTCTACGAGCATTCCCAGCATGTGTTCTGTATCAATTCGATTTTTCTCGCAGCCCAGATGAGAAATGGCAATCGTTGGCTTGTCACCCATATTTTGAAAATATCTTCATTTTTTTCTTGTAGTCAACATTCCGGCGCTAATTTCGCTTTTTTCCGACCGCTATCCTTCTAATAACAGCACGTTGGCAGATTTTCACTGTCAGCAACTGTCCGTAGAATTATGACCCTATCAATAATAAAAATAGAGGTCATGTTATGATATTTTTATCAATTTGTTCCCCAGGGTAAATTGAAGTGTCTTTGGGTACATTTGACACTTGTAATGTTTTTTAACAATTCGCCTATTGGTATTTTACATTACCACAGCGTGTGCGTTGTTAACCTACCCATCGGGAAGCCGCCCAAAGGGCTTGTTGTGAGAAGTCGCTACCCTCAGGGAAATCGACGAAAGCGACTACGCCTATAAAGCAGTAATGCTACCCTGGCGATTGGCAAGTCCTACGACAATGCGGGGACAAGACGCCTAAACCACGGAAAGCTGCCTTGCGTCTAGTGAGTGGCAAACTCCTCTTGTAGCCAGGTTTTATCTTAACATATCTTATGGGAGGTTTCACGCCAATTTCCATCTGAGGAAAGAGGCAATAAACCGACTATCATAAAACACATTTGACTAGTTAATGAAAAGTCAAGAGTCAAGGGTCAAAAGGAGCCAGTCACGTGCGGGGTTTTCCCCGTTGAAGAGCCACCCCTCTAAAAAGGTTCCCGACCTTAAGAGGAGTGGTGTTGAACTGGCGTTCAATAGTCAAAAAATTCTGGACTCTGGACTCCGCGAGGCGGATTAAAGACGTGGACTTATATCAGATATTTAAAACTCGCTCACCAATTATTGGCGTGGTTCACCTGCTACCACTGCCTACCTCACCTCGTTGGGGAGGTAGCCTAAAAGCGGTGATTGACCGTGCCGAACAAGAAGCCGCGGCCTTGGCAAGTGGAGGGGTTGACGGTCTGATTGTCGAGAATTTTTTCGACGCGCCGTTTACCAAAAACCAAGTCGATCCAGTGGTTGTGAGTGCCATGACCATTGTGGTGCAGCGGATACAGAATTTGGTGACTTTGCCCATAGGTTTAAATGTATTGCGAAATGATGCCAAAAGTGCAATAGCGATCGCTAGCTGTGTACAAGCGCAATTTATCCGCGTCAACGTCCTCACAGGCGTGATGGCAACTGACCAAGGATTAATTGAGGGAGAAGCCCATCAACTACTCCGCTATCGACGGGAGTTGAACTGTGATGTTAAAATCCTGGCCGATGTGTTGGTAAAACACGCCCGTCCTTTGAGTTCTCCAAATCTCACAGTCGCCGTAAAAGACACCATTGAAAGGGGTTTAGCAGACGCAGTGATTTTATCTGGTTGGGCTACTGGTAGTCCTCCTAACTTAGAAGATTTGGAACTAGCTTGTGGCGCAGCAAACGGCACACCAGTGTTCATCGGTAGCGGGGCCAATTGGGAAAATATTGATACATTGATGCAGGCAGCAGATGGTGTAATCGTTTCCAGTTCCCTGAAACGTCACGGACGGATAGAGCAACCAATTGACCCTATTCGCGTCAGTCAATTTGTGGAAGCCGCCCGTCGCAATTGGAACTCCAAAGGTGAAAGCAAATCAGCAGAACAAGTGAAGTTACATTCTTAGAAAGTGGGAAAAGAGAGTTAGAAGTTAGGAGTTAGGAGTTATGAGTTATGAGTTATGAGTTTTAAAGTAATTGTTCCTAACTCCTCATTCTTAACTACTCACTCCTCACTCCTCACTCTTAAACTCCTAACTATTACTAATCCCCATTCCCCAATATTTATGATTCGCCGTCGTTCTACTCCTTGGATTCATAAATGGTCACGTCCATTGATTGCCGCGATCGCTGGATGTGGTGCCTTGATCACAGGTTATCTCACCATAGAAAAGTTAACCGGAGGCACTGCCGCCTGTGTGGCAGAAGCTGGTGCTAAGGGCTGTAATGATGTGCTTTCTAGCCCTTGGGCAACGGTTTTTGGTCAGCCATTAGCTTTGTTTGGGTTTTTGGCATACATCAGTATGGTGATATTTGCTTTGGCTCCCTTGGTATTTAAATCAGGGGAAAATAATAGCCGCAAACAATTGGAAAATTGGACGTGGTGGCTGCTGCTGGCAGGTGCGATCGCTATGTCTGTCTTTAGCGGCTACTTAATGTATGTGCTAACATCTCAAATCAAAGCTATTTGTCCTTACTGTATCGGTTCAGCTTTGTTCTCTGTGAGTCTTTTGGTACTAACGATTATCGGTCGGACTTGGGAGGATATTGGACAAATCTTGTTTACCGCACTGATTGTCGGGATGGTAACGCTGATTGGTACTTTAGGCGTCTATGCTGGCGTGAATCAATCAGATGTGACACCTGGAACTCCTGGACAACCTACTAAAATTACCTTTACTCCCAAGGAAAACCCCAACCCAGCGTTCGGTTGGGAAATTACCACTACTTCTGGTGAGGCAGAAATAGCCTTAGCAACCCATCTGGCAAAGGTAGGTGCAAAGGAATACAGTGCTTATTGGTGTCCTCACTGTCATGAACAAAAGCTGCTTTTTGGTAAAGAAGCTGAGGAAATAATCAATAATGGTATTAAAGTAGAGTGCGCCCCTGATGGACTCAAAGCTCAACCAGAACTATGTAAAGCTGCAAAAATTGAAGGTTTCCCCACTTGGATCGTTAATGGTAAAAGCTATAGTGGAGTCCAAAACTTAGAGGAATTAGCGAAAGTTTCTGGTTACACAGGGTCTCGGAACTTCAAGTATTTTAAGTAAAGTACCTACACTAACCTTAAGTAGTTCACACCCCATAGTCAACTGGATGAGTACAGTAAAATCTATTTCCAGTTGGCTTTTTTGTTTTTGGTAACAGATAATAGGTCTTATCCAATGCCCAATTACCAATTTTCCTGCGGCTTTTATCTACAAATACTTAAGCTCAAGGAAATTACCTAAGTACATTTACTTTAAAATAATGTATATTTTAATTTCTTCTCATAATACTTGAGAGCAACCTTGGGATGTAATCATGTCTTAAAGAACCTTGCTGAGTTAAAAAATTTTTAGAAACTCTATTTAGCTCCTACTTGAGCTATGTTAGTCCGATAGTTAATAGCTATAGGAAATAGAGAATATTTCTGCCTACTAGGTAATGGGAATGAATCAGCAGCTAGGCAAGCGTTTTGTGAAGTTAATCTTTGGACTGAAACAATCGCTTAGTCGAGGACACAGAGAATTGATTACTGCGGTCAGCGTTGCAGTCTGCGTCCTGCTTTTGCACTCCATTGGATTATTGCAATCTTTGGAGTTGGCAGCTTTAGATCAATTTTTTCGCTTACGTCCAAATGAACCGCCAGAAGACCGGATTACGATCGTAGTGATGGATGAGGCTTATTTAAACGAAGTACGTTCGTGGCCAATTCCAGATGCGAAGATTGCCCAGTTGTTGCAAAAATTAAATGTCCACAAACCCCGTGCGATTGGCTTAGATATCTACAGAAATTTACCAGTAGAGCCTGGTAATCAAGAACTGCGTAATACTTATAAGTCAATGCCCAACTTAGTTGGTATTGAACTACTAGCAAATGATAACAACAAAAACTTTAGTGTTTCGCCTCCACTGGGGCTGAATCCGGATCAAGTGGGCTTTAATAACGTGCTGTACGATCTTGATGGTAAAGTACGTCGCAGTTTGTTGTATTGGCACATTAAAAGTGAAGTACATGAAAGTTTTGCTCTAAAGTTGGCTTTATTGTATTTAAAGTCAAAGGGAATTACTCCCACTAAAGCAAAAAGTAACCCTGAGTATTTGCAATTGGGTAAGGCAGCATTTACTCGTTTTGAGGCTAATGATGGTGCTTATGTGGAAGCTGATGATAGAGGCTACCAAATTTTGAGCAATTTTCCCAAACCCAAATGTCAAAGTTCCTCTGGAGAGTTTTGTAGTTTTCGCCAGGTATCGATGAGAGATGTACTGGCAGATAAAGTCAAAGCAAACTTAATCAAAGATCGGATTATACTTATTGGCTCCACTGCACCCAGTCTCCAAGATTTTGTATTTATTCCCTACTCCAGCAGTTTAATTGGTATGGCAAAGCCTGTACCTGGTATTCAATTGCAGGCTTATTTTATTAGTGAGTTAATCTCTGCTGCTGTACATGGAAGACCATTACTCAAAGTTTGGCCTGACTTGGTGGAATACTTGTGGGTTTTTGTTTGGTCTTATTTGGGAGCCGTGACAATATGGCGGATACGACACGCAACTAGGAGTCTCTTCTATATCCTAGTTTCTTGCTTTGTATTGACCGTGAGTGCATACCTTGCTTTCTTATACGGTTGGTGGATACCGCTCATTCCCTCACTGGTTTGCTTTGGCACTTCAGCTATTTGGATGACTAGTCATATCGCTCACATGCAGGAAGAGTGGAAACGTTCCAAAGAATTTTTGCATCACGTTATCAACACGATCCCCGATCCAATTTTTGTGAAAAATGAACAACACCAGTGGATTGTTTTAAATGAGGCGTATTGTCGATTTATCGGTTATCCAAATAAGTTATTAATTGAAAAGTCAGACTATGACTTTTTCCCAAAACATGAGGCTGATGTGTTTCGACAACAGGACGATCTTGTTTTTCGGACTCAGCAACCCCAAGAACATGAAGAAGAATTTACAAATGCCGATGGTCAGACTCATCAAATTGCCACGAAGCGATCGCTCCACAAAGACTCAGCTGGCAATTTCTTTTTAGTTGGTGTCATCCGAGATATTACTCAGCGTAAGCTGATGGAAGAACAGCTGAAGCGTACTGCTGCTGAACTATACCGCTCTAACAATGAATTAAAACTCAAAGAAGACCACTTACGTTATTTAGCGTATCACGACCCCCTCACCGGTTTATCCAATCGCAAATTTTTTGCCGAACAACTTTACGAGTCCTTACATTGGGCACAACACAATAACTTGTTGTTGGGACTGCTGTTTATCGATCTAGATGGCTTTAAGCAAGTAAATGATACTTTGGGACACGAGACGGGCGATCGCTTGTTAATGACTATTGCTGAAAGACTCAGCAACTCTTTACGCGCTAGTGATACAGTTTCTCGTTTGGGTGGCGATGAATTTACTGTGATTTTACGGGCAATTCCTAATGTCCAAATAGCTGCTAAAGTCGCCGAAAAAATTTTAAGCAGTATTACCAAGCCAATTGTTTTGGACGGCTATACAATCCGAGTCTCTGCCAGTATTGGCATTAGTGTTTACCCATACAACAGTCAAGATAGTGAAACTTTGATGAAACAAGCTGATACAGCAATGTACCGTGCCAAGCGCCTGGGTAAAAATCGCTACGAGTTTGCTTAATTAGTTAAGAGTCAAGTCTCCAGTTTTTTTTCACTATAGTTACAATTTTTACCTTCAAATTAGGAATTTAAACTGGAGACACGTCTAAGGCACTATTTTGAAAAATATAGCTTATGTACTGCGAGGTAAATTTTTAGCCAAGATATATACCCAGCAAGGATTTTTGGCTTTAAGACTAAACCTCATAACTGATGTCATAAAGCAATTAGCGATCAGAAATAATTAGGAAAATAATTTTTGATGTAATTTATATTACATCAAAAATTATACTGGTACTTATTCGCTTATTAGGCTGTTTGATAGTTTTAAAAATACTTATAACACTATAAATATGTTGTTGTATCTTTACACATCTTTACTCGATTAAGTCTAAACTATACAATCAAATAAGTATTATTTAACATTTTTCTAAACTACTGATTTAGCAAACATAGTGTTTACACTTAAAAGTATTAAGATATTATTAATAAATAGTGAATCAAGCAAAATGCTTACAGTAAATCATTGACATCTCTAACCTGAGACTGATGTAAAAACCGTTTATGAAGAATACCACTTAAGTATAAAGACTCTTTTATATCGGCAAATTAAGGTTAATCGACAAGCGAATACCACAATAACTTGTACGCTACCAGCAATAATTTCATAAAGTTAAAATACTTTTTCCAAAAAGTACAGTAAATATACGGTAGTAAATAAAAAATACGCTCTGAAATAAAAAATTAGTAAATTTACTGAAAGACATGAAGACTAACTTCCGAATCACAAAGTTTATGATATTCTGCATAGCTGCTTATATACTGATCCCAAAAATTGCTGCTTGCACAGGTCTATTGAGTACTGCAAGTGCTAATTCTTTTGGCCCTACTAGCAGTGATACCTTAATCGCCCGCAAGGTCAATTCTCAAAATTTACAAGACATATACATTCCACCAAATTATGGTGGTCCCGACAGTCATAATGGGAGCGGTACCCGTTGATGGCAATTTTAGATTTTAGATTCTGGTAGAGCAGCGGAATGAGTTAACTACCTTCCTGGACACCACATTTTTTACTTGGCGGCTCATTGCAAGATGTTGTGCTTAGGGTTGCGAAAACCGTCAGGCTCTTTAAGGTAGTTTATTCAAGACAATAGTGGAGATTTCCACCAATGATTTGTTTGTATAAGTGTGTGAACTTGCCAATTTGAGTCTGGTTGAGGATAATCTAAACGGAAGTGTCCGCCTCGGCTTTCGGTTCTAAAAGCAGCACTTTTGAGAATTAAATCAGCTACATCTAATAAATTGCGGGTTTCTGCCCAAAGTCCCAATTGCCGTTCAACATCTGGTAGGTCAAAACTAGCGGGTTCTACTGGACGTAAAGCAAGCAAGAATTGAGTTAAAGGCAAGGCAGCGAAATCTTGCTGCCAAGATTCAATAGTAGCGATCGCACTTTCCAGCCTTGATTGTTCTCGACAAATACCAGCACTTTCCCACACTAGACGCGGTAGCTTCTCCCTGAGTGCTTCTAGCTGTGCTTGTTGGATGTGCCACTTACTAGGATCGGCATTAAATTTCCGTAACGGCAGCACTGGTATTTCTGAAGACAGCCCAATATTTTCTAACTTAATATTAGCCATCTGGGCCCCAAACACAATACATTCCAACAGGGAATTACTAGCAAGGCGATTTGCCCCATGCACACCAGTACTAGCGGTTTCACCCACTGCGTATAAACCGGGGATATTTGTGCGATTCATTAGATCCGCAACAATTCCACCCATCCAGTAATGGGCGGCTGGCGCTACAGGAATTGGTTCGTGGAAGACATCAACACCCCAATGCTGACAAACTTTAATGATGTTGGGAAAGCGATGACGAATCTTGTCAGCGGGGATGGGGCGCATATCCAACCAGACATGGGCAGTAGCCAAATCAAGGGCGGTACGTTGTAAATGGCTGAAAATTGCTCTACTGACCACATCTCTAGGTGCAAGTTCACCCGCAGGGTGGTAGTCAAAGGCAAAACGTCGCCCTTCATTATCGATGAGATGCGCCCCCTCACCGCGTACAGCTTCACTGATCAAGAAGCGATCGGCACCAGGTTTAGTGAGGGCAGTGGGGTGAAATTGGACAAATTCTAAATCGCGGAGGATAGCTCCAGCACGAGCGGCGATCGCTACCCCATCACCGGTACTCACTGCCGGGTTAGTGGTTTGGGCAAATACCTGACCACCGCCACCGGTTGCTAGTACCACAGCACTAGCTCTTATCCAGGTGATTTTACCTTGATAAAACAGGCTAATTCCCTGACAGCAACCAGTTTCGGGTTCAATCCACAAACTCAAAGCCAAAGCTTGCTGAATGACTTGAATATTTTGGCGACGTAATACTTGAGCGGTGAGGGTGGTGGTAACTTCCCTCCCTGTAGTGTCAGCAGCGTGGAGAACACGACGGCGAGAATGGGCAGCTTCCAAAGTTAAAGCTAAGGCTTGACCATGACGGTCAAAAGCTACCCCCAAGTTAACTAGGGATTGAATACAGCTAGGGGCATGTTGGGCGAGAAATTCGACAGCGGTGCGATCGCACAAACCCGCACCCGCCTGGATCGTATCTTCAATATGCAGTGTGGGAGAATCTTCTGGCGCGATCGCTGCGGCAATACCACCTTGTGCCCAATCACTGGCGGATAAAGCAACGGTTTCTTTGGTAATCAAGCCAACTCGCAAGGATTCTGGCAGGCACAGCGCTGTGTATAGTCCAGCAGCACCAGCGCCGACTACTAAGACATCAAATTGGCTGGGAATATCTATCTGAGACAAGGTAATGGGTAGGGGGAGCAGGGGGCAGGGGAGCAGGGGAGCAGGGGGGCAGGGGAGCAGGGGGGCAAGGGAGACTATTTTATTTTGTCCCCCTTGTCCCCCTTGTCTTCCTCATCTCCCTAATTCCCCTTATCTCTAACAAAATATTCCCACTCCCTAGAATCAGGAGTGGGCTGCTATTTGCTACATTAACTGCAATTTCAGTTATCTGTAGATACCGTTGTTAAAGCGATCGTCTCCTTCATTGAAGGCAGGCTCTAAGTCTGTCACGGTGAATTTATCGAGGTTGGCTTGCAGGGTTTGTTTTTGGCGATCGCTCAATCCTGGAAGATCCAATACATCCTCTACCTTTTGGTAAGGAGCATTGGTGATGATTTTCTTAGCCAGGGTGGGATAAAGCCCTGGAAACTGTTGAAAAGCTCGGACGTTGGTATTATTCAAATCAATTTTTTTACCAAATTCCGTTCCTAGTTTAGCGTCTGCCCGATTCTGCCGCTCAATTGCCAGAACTGGGACTTGGGGAAAAGCAAAACTGTTGAAACTAGCAGCTTGGGCTATCTGAGTTGTTCCCAACCATCCCCAGCAACCAAGTAACAAGCTAAACACTGTTAATAAACGCGCCAATCCTTTCACGATTTTTCTACCTCTTTCCATCAAACAGAAATAAAAGTTTTAAGCTAACAACAGTCATTAGTCATTAGTCACTTGTACTGAGCGGAGCCGAAGTATTAGTCATACCCTGCGGGAAGCCGCTAATCCCTCTACGTGAGAGCGCCAAGGACAAAGGACAAAGGACATAAGACAAAAGCTGATAGCTTAGTCAACACAGCAGTCATCAGAAACTAATATACAGCGTATTAATATGCACAATATTTACCGTTACTGGGTTTGACTATACTTTTGGCAAAATTTTTATCCTGGAAAGAGTACTTGCATAGCTGCGATAGCGTTGCATCGACGATCCCGGCAGCATTCTCAGCTAGACGAAATCTTTTTGGGGTGGCTGATTCTACCTCTCAAGCAGAAACCAAACTTACGATTCCTAAGATCGAAAATCTTACCAAAAAAGACTTGATGCTGATGGATTTTTATGTAATATTTCTTAACTAATTAATCTTTTACAGCATCATTTTTGATGTTTCGTAGATTGGGCTGGGAAAAGTTTCAGTAAGAGAAGCCTACATGCTTATTGCAACATATAGTTGTGTCTTCTGCCTTCTTCACGCTGCGATCGCAGCTAACAAAAATAGGCTGTCTACTAAAATTGTACTCAAAACGGCTCCACCAAAGGCATACCAGTGTCTTTGATTTCGACCTAAAGCTGAAATTCCTACTGTTAATAGCACTACGGCAAGAATTATCGCCCAAGTTTGCCCCCAAGGTGCTTGTACTTGTATGAGAGCATTTTGTAAAATTTGCGGTACTAAATCTGCATCTACTCTCATGATTTGCCGCCAATAGGGCATCAAATCTACTATATAAAAATATACATCTGTTAAAACTGTACCTAGTAAAGAACCTAAATAAAACCAGTTACCTACCTTGCCCCAATTCTTCGCCAGACACCAGCAAGCAAACGGTAAACCGATAAATTCCA
Organism: Nostoc sp. EspVER01; assembly: GCF_034530635.1. Classification (NCBI taxonomy): domain Bacteria; kingdom Bacillati; phylum Cyanobacteriota; class Cyanophyceae; order Nostocales; family Nostocaceae; genus Nostoc; species Nostoc sp. EspVER01. Next base: position 14,690 of record NZ_JAVRCS010000031.1, on the reverse strand, counting down.
CCGGTAGATGCCATAAAGGTTCCCAGCGTAACCAGCCCCAGTAAATCGCTCCTGCTAACCAACTCCAGCTAAACCCCAAGAGTAAATCGCCCCAGACGTAAGTTGCAGGACGTGACATCAAGGCAAAACTGAGCCACACCCAAAATCCTGTCAGCGCTAAACTCAGACTTGGTAGCGATCGCACTATTGGCGCTTCTATAAATACTGGGACTGTTACTAAAAACACCGCCGCCGCAAACACTAACCAAGTTTGTCGGGCAGAAGTAGATAAGGGTAGAGAGGGAGAAAGGGAAAGTGTAGATTCCAATTGTCTGATACCATTCTGCCCAGTATCAGCTAAATCCAACTCGGTATCAATAGAAGGGGTAGAAGCGCTGTAGGAAGACAGTGTATTATTAATCAATGTTTTTAATATTTGTTACTAAACTTTATCTTATTTAAGATATCACATTTTCAAATCCCCCCCTGGGGCATTGTAATTATACTGAAATTTCCACTAGCGCTGGTGCAAACCAAGCAAAACATTCTGCGCCAGACGAATCCATTAAAGTTCCACTATGTACACAACTGCTCTGTAGTTACTTGTAAATGAGGGACTACAGAGAGGTGAAAAGTTCAGATGCTATGAGTCTGCTAAATATTAAAGTTTGATGAATTTCTCAAATTGCGTTGACTTATTGAGGTGGGTGTAAGAACATAGTCAGCGTCTTCGATGATGTTTTTGATCGGTAAAATTGAGTTTTCTACAAGATTGGGTGCAATAGAGAGTATATAAAGCAACATCATCAGCTAAACAATGTTCATCACGATCTCTATAATACGAAAAAGGTATTAATTGTATATGGAGTTTATTCAAGCTTTTATTTTAGGTATTGTTCAAGGTATTACAGAGTTTTTGCCAATCAGTAGTACCGCACATCTTCTGATTTTTACCAAGCTATTTGGTTGGAAAGAACTAGGTTCTAAAGATTTTGTTGATGCAATTCAATTTGGCAGTGTTATAGCAATTGTAGGGTATTTTTGGTCGCTGATTTATAGTATTGTCAAAGGTGGAATCGAAGCACTAAAAACTAAAGACTGGCAACGCGAAGAATGGAAAATTCTTGTCGGTATTGTAGTCGGAACACTGCCTGCTTTAATTTTCGGTTTCCTTTTAAAAGATATTTTACCTGAGAGTGCATTAATTATTGGCATCATGTCAATTATTATGGCACTTTTACTAGCTTTGGCAGAAAAAATTGGTACTCGCAAGCGAGGTTTTGATTCATTGCAGATTCGGGATGGTATTTTAGTTGGATTGGGACAAACACTTGCTTTGATTCCGGGCGTTTCTCGTTCTGGCTCGACGTTAACGACTGCCTTATTTTTAGGATTAGAACGCGATACAGCAGCAAAATTCTCCTTTTTGTTAGGGTTTCCAACTCTTACCATTGCGACCCTGTATAAAAGCCTGAAAATCTTCAAGTTGTTTCAAGAACACCAGTTGCCAGATAACATTGTTGGACTGTTAATTGTCGGAATTATTTCAACCTTTATTTTTTCCTACCTATCAATTGCATTTTTGATCAAATACTTAGCAACCAAAAACACTTTGATTTTCGTATGGTATAGATTAGCATTCGGTAGTGCGATCTTACTAGCGATCGCAGCAGGTTGGAAAGGATAATAGTCATTAGTCATTAGTCCAAAGTAAATGACTAATGCCCAATACTTCTCTACGAGAGGCTACGCCAACGACTACGCTCAGTACAAGTGCCCAATGCCCCATTCCCCATGACTACCATTCATCCTGCCCGAATTACCAAGGTTCTTCCAGACTCAATAGCCGCAGAGATTGGTTTTGAAGCTGGGGATGCGATCGTTGCAATCAATGGTACACGTCCCCGCGACTTAATTGATTATCAGTTTTTGTGTGCTGATGAAGTCTTGGAACTAGAAGTTTTAGACGCTACTGGGAAAACTCATAGCCTGGAAATCGAAAAAGATTACGACCAAGACTTGGGGCTAGAATTTGAAACTGCCCTATTTGATGGCTTAATTCAGTGCAATAACCGCTGTCCTTTTTGCTTTATCGACCAACAGCCACCAGGTAAGCGCACCAGCTTGTACTTTAAAGACGACGATTACCGCCTAAGCTTTTTGTACGGCTCTTATCTTACCCTGACCAATTTGCCAGAAAGAGAATGGCAGCGAATTGAACAAATGCGCTTATCTCCGTTGTATATTTCTGTTCATGCTACGGAGCCGGAAGTTAGAATTAGACTCCTGAAAAATCCCCGTGCGGGACAAATCTTGCAGCAACTCAAGTGGTTTCAAAAAAGACGGCTACAAATTCATGCTCAAGTAGTTGTTTGCCCTGGTATAAATGATGGTGAACACCTAGAGCAAACCTTAAAAGACTTAGCATCCTTTCATACTGGTGAAGTGCCGACGGTGGCATCAGTGGCAGTTGTGCCAGTCGGATTGACAAGGTTTCGGCCTCCAGAAGACGAACTCATACCCGTAACCAAAGAAAAAGCGAAAGAAGTGATTTCTCAAGTGCGAATACTCTCGCAACAATTTCGCCAAAAGTTTTCCTCTAACGTCGCTTGGTTAGCTGATGAATGGTTTTTGATTGCAGGTGAGGAATTACCGAGCGAATCTGAATATGAAGAGTATCCCCAAATTGATAACGGTGTTGGTTCAATTCAGTTGTTTATCAAGCAATTTGCAGCCGCGGCAACAGAATTACTACCGCCAAAAGTTTATCCTCAGAGGACATTAACTTGGGTAGTAGGCAACGCAGTAGAAAACGCCTTTGAACCTATCTTGAAACGGTTAAATTCTGTTGAAGGATTAAAAGTAAATATGCGTGCTTTATGTAGTGATTACTGGGGACAGAGTATCACTGTCACGGGATTACTAACGGGTCATGATTTGCTGTTGAACTTACAAGGGCAAGATTTGGGAGACGGAATTTTACTGCCAAATGTAATGCTTAAACATGGTGAATTAGTATTTTTAGATGATATGAGTATTGAAGAATTAGCCTGTAAATTAGAGACAAAAATTTTACCAGTAGGAGGAGTTGAAGATTTGATCAACACCTGTATTCTTTAAGCTGTTTTTGTTAGCTCTTTAGTCTATAGCAGTTCCCCGGTAGATGAAGTACATATCAAAATCTCACTCCCAACCCCTATTCTTAACAAGGAAAGTTTGGGGGTGTGCTTATCTGTCATAAACATTTTTTCAATTGATATAACTTCAACCCTTTCAAGTCAAACTATTTTTTTGTATTCAAACATTTGGATGTTAAATCCAACGTGAGTTCGATGCACAGGATTTTGACCTCACCCCCAGCCCCTGTCCTAACAGGAGAGGGGAGCAAAAAGCCTAATTTTTCGTTGCTCCTCCCTCTCCTCTCTTCGAGACGCTTCGCGAACGCAGGAGAGGGAGGCTGGGTGGGTGAGGTCTGTCGAATTCACGTTAAATCCAAAATTGAGAAACTTTAATTATAGCAACGGACAGGGAGCTTAGGACAGCAATAAAATCACAAAGTACGCTGTTGAAGACGCGTTTCCCGCAAACTGTCCTAACGGCTTTGGCGACTGCTATAAATATAAAAATATTGCTTACTTTTACATCAATGCGATTCACATAAAAGTTATTGGTGTAGACAATTGGTCTTTCTAGATGCGATAAATTGCGTCTCTACATCAATGTGGGCTTATATGAACTTGATTGACTTTTACAGTTAATAAATTTCGGTGATTGTAATTGCGACTGTTGAAATTATTGTCTTATCCTATCTAAAATTTTCTAGAAAAGCTCATGAGAAATTATTGTTAGTTTAACTCTGGCGATCGTCAAGAGTAATACTAAATCTGCCTTCATCCGCCAACCCCTTCTCCCAAAATTGTGAGAAAAGGAGCCGATCTAATTTCAAAGTCACTCTCCCAAGCTTGAGAGAGGGATTTAGGGTGAGGACTTTAAGATGCGCTAGTATTACTTTTTTAACTCACAAAAATCCTGAAAAACAGATAATTAGAACAAGAGTGGCATTTTTTATTTTAGGTTGAAGTGAAAACTCTCTGCAATTACGCAAAAGCCTATGGGAATTGGTAAATGCAAAATTTTCTAAAACCTAGTCACCGATAGAATTAAATTCACAATGTAATAGCTAACAATTTCTATAGAATCGCCTGGGCAATTTGAGTATCCATCTTGGCATTTTTTACTGCTTTTGATAGGCTAGATTGATGAAAGTCATTCACTAAGTACTTCTACGAGAAGCTTATAGGAATCTACTTTATTTTTGAAAAGCCAAAGATTAGGTTTACTTAATCCAAGAGAGAATATCAGTAAACTTACTAGGATAAAGCTAGAGTCCTATATTATGTACTAATGAATTATGACTAATAACTAAATTAATTAATAATGAAGTGAGGAGTCACTGGTGAAGTATCAGGAAAACCAAAAAGATATAAGTTTAAAAATTAAAAAAGCTAGAAAATTATTTATTTTAAGTTGTGAAATTGTAGTTTTAAGTTTTTTGAGTATTTTGCCAGTAACGGCGGCGACTGAAGAACCCGTATTGAGTGTAGTGTATGGGCAAGAAAATGCAAATCAATGGAAAGGGATAAGCGATCGCTTACAGACAATAGGGGTGAAATATTGTGTAATTTCCCTAAATGATGTTAAGAGTGGGGCAGATTGGGGCAATCGCCGGGTATTATTTTTGCCAAATGTTGAGACATTAACACCAACTCAAGCGATCGCTCTAGAAGAATGGATGAGTAAGGGAGGGCGTTTGATTGCTAGTGGCCCTGTAGGTAGTTTGTCATCGCCAGGAGTACGACAGTTATTGCGATCGCTCTTGGGAGGTTATTGGGGATTCAGCCTTAGTGACACAGAACAGATTCAAGCTGCAAAAACCAAGATCCCAGGATGGGCAAATCAAACTGGACTCTTTGGTAAAGTACGCGGCGGCGTTGTGATTCCTAACGATATGGGCGCTGAATCTCCTGCTGTTTGGAATTCCAAAGATAATCCGGCCGCAGTCGTGACAACTGAGCGTTCTACCTTTTTGGGCTGGCGCTGGGGAACAGATACAGCCTCAGCAGCCGAGTTGGATAATGCCTGGTTAAAAACTACTATCAATCACTATTTGACAGCACTAGCGCCATCAAATCGGACAAAAAAAATACCAGGAGGTTCCCAAAGCTGCTCTACGACTGTGGCTGCTGCGCCAATGGGGCAGGGGAGCAGGGGGGCGGAGGGGCAGGGGGGCAGAGGGGCAGGGGAGCAGGGGGGCGGTTCATCTCTCTCATCTCCTCCTAAAACTGCGACTGTTCCCATACCTAGATCGCTGCCTATGGTCAAACCCCCAAGTTCTCAGGAGGCTATTGACCAATTAGAACAAGCGGTGCGTTTGGATGTTGCACCCAACTCCAATGAGCCGATTGATAACAGGCAAGCGATCGCTCTCCAACAAGAGCTAGAAAATCTGATTGGTCGAGTGGAAAGCGCTCATTTAGCGGTGTTAGCTGATGCGGCTAATGTTGGCGAAACAATATCTGGGGAGAAGCAGTTTTCTAGGGATTTAAACACCCCCCAGTCTGTCAAAGAACAGCCAATACAATTAGCCTCAACCAAACTGGGGGCGCTAGCCATAAGTAAAGACCAAGCTTTAGCACAAGCAAGGCTAATTGCCAAAAATTTACCCCAGTTGATTGCTCAAAAAAACTACGCTTTGGCTCGTCAGCAATGGCTGGCCGCTAAAACGACTTTGTGGCAGCAGTTCCCTGTCGATCGGAAGCTAGCTCAACCAGAAATTCGCGCAGTTTGGTTAGATCGGGGGACGATTGTTCGTGCTGGTAGTAAGGCGGGACTGGCACAGATTTTTGATCGCCTCGCCCAAGCCGGGATTAATACCGTCTTTTTTGAAACTGTTAACGCTGGCTATCCAATTTATCCGAGCCAAGTCGCCAAAGAGCAAAACCCATTAATTCGTGGGTGGGACCCACTGGAAGAGGCGGTGAAATTAGCCCATGAGCGAGACATGGAATTACACGCTTGGGTTTGGACTTTTGCTGCTGGCAATCAACGTCATAACGAAATTCTCAACCTTAATCCTACTTATCCAGGACCAGTACTGGCGGCTCATCCCGATTGGGCAAACTACGATAACCTGGGCAACATGATTCCCGTTGGTCAAAGCAAGCCATTCTTCGATCCAGCCAACCCCGAAGTGCGGCAATACTTGCTCAAGCTGTATGAGGAAATTGTCACTAAATATAAGGTGGATGGTCTACAGCTAGACTACATTCGCTACCCTTTCCAAGACCCATCAGCAGGTCGAACTTATGGCTATGGGAAAGCTGCAAGAGCGCAATTTCAGCAACTTACTGGTGTAGATCCAGTGAATATTTCTCCTAGCCAAGCAGACTTGTGGCAAAAATGGACAAAATTTCGCACCGAGCAAGTTGATAGCTTTGTCGCTCAAGTATCACAGCAATTGCGACAAAAGCAACCGAATTTGATTTTGTCGGTTGCAGTATTTCCTTTGCCAGAACAAGAGCGGATTCAGAAAATTCAACAAAATTGGGAAACTTGGGCAAGGCAGGGGGATGTAGATTTAATTGTTCCCATGACTTATGCTCTCGATACTTCTCGGTTTCAACGACTGGCCCAACCCTGGATTGCCTCTAAACAATTAGGAGCTACCTTGTTGGTGCCGGGAATTCGCTTACTTTCTTTGCCAACCATCGGGGCATTCGATCAACTCCAGTTGGTAAGGGACTTGCCAGTTAGCGGTTATGCACTATTTGCCGCAGAAAATTTTAGCAACGATCTCCAAAAAATCTTTAGTAGCACCCAAGGTAGGATTCAATCCACAACAAGTGAACCGATTCCTCACCGCCAGCCTTTTCAAACTGCCGCCATCCGTTACACCGCGCTACAACGAGAATGGAAATTTGTTTTCCAAAATGACCAACGACAAAGGTCATCTCAGAAAATTTCAGATTTTAACAACCAAGCAGAAGTTTTACGCAGCGCTTTAAATCAGCTTGCCGCTTCACCTTCTGCTAGTAAGTTACTAGTGGCGAGAGCCTCTCTAACTCGGTTCCAGTCTCAATTCCGGGTATTGATGAGCCAAGAAATTAAGTCGAATTCCTATCAAGTCAAAGTTTGGGAAAATCGACTCGTAACTATAGAAAGGCTATTACGTTATGGCGAACGGCGGGTGCAGTTGCGTCCTTTGTGAAGAGGCAGAGGCGGGGAGCAGGGGAGAAATCAATTCAAAATTGAAGATTGAAGATTCAATCCCAATGCCCAATGCTTAATACCCAACTAGCTGGATATAAGCTAGTTTGTAATTCTTAACACACTTTTTGTAGTGTTTGTATCCCAAATATTACTACTTGTTTAGGAATGAGAATTAAATAACATAGACTTTTGTAGGTTGGGTTGAGGCACGAAACCCAACGCCCCAGAGATGTTGGGTTTCACAGACTCAACCCAACCTACACAGGTTATTAAATCCACGATCCTTAGTGTCAAAATATTGGAAAATACTTAGATAAGCAGCTTTAGATAACTATTATTTGATGATAGCTATCGTGAAAATCTATGCAAGCTTTACCTCAGCTCATCAGGCTACAAAGCTTAGAGTTAAGAATTGACTGTTTGCTCCTGATGGTTGTGTTAAAAACATCACTATTGGAGTAGATGCTATTTCTACAACGGGCTACGCTTATGCACTGATGTAGCACGGGGTAAAAGTATCTTGTTTTTTCATCTTCGCAGATAGTAGTGTCCTTCACAAAGCATGATATGGTACTGTTTGTAGCTTCTGGAACTAGCTTGAAAACAGCCAATACTTTTGAAGTTATGCATATCTTAGTCATGACATTGAACATGTCAGAATTTTCGGAAATAGTCTCAGTGCTATCACGGTTATACCAGCAGCAGTTGGAACTACTTATAGTTGTAGCTAAGCAAAGTAATATTACCGACAATATTACTCCTGAAAGTATCTGTATCTGTCAAGCACTGGCACAAAAAACAGAGAAAACTAGAGGTAATGCTAGTATTGATTCCTTTGAGGTAGAACATCAGATTTTCATTGAGAGACAATTACTCAAGTCCCAATGGTTACTAGCACGCGCTATAGTACGTAAAGCTACGACAGGCAAATACACTCACTTCATTGAAGTTTATGAGGAAGATTTGGACTTGTACCGTAAGTCTAATAGGATAATGCAAATCAATACGCCCAAATATCACATAATCATGACTGAAATGTTGAATGATGTGTTGATTATCGGCCAGTTAGAAGTAGGAAAATTAGAGTGTAAAGCAACATCCTTCAATTTAGTTGAACATAGCCAACAATCGCCAGAACAAATACAGATGAATCTGGGCTATCGGCGCTTGATTTTTTTCACCAGTCAATATAAATTTGTAACCTGCTGCATCGATGAAAAACTGCTGGTACACATTTTGACTAACTTGTTTTCAAATGCGATTAAATATTTCTCCTTTGATGGCATTTTTAAGTTTAATCTTCTTATTCAAGATAGACAAACTGCATTTGAAGTTAAAAATTTGCAGGATTGGGATTTTCCAAGGATGTATAGTGTATTTAATTGAATCATTTTATCACACTATAAATGGTGTTATTATACTAAGTAGCGTATTAAAAATGGCATTTTTAAAAAAGTGTGTAGATATCTCCAAAAATAAAATGTTTATTATCAATATAATGACATTTGTAATAAATATTTAGGATGTTGCTATTTATAAATATGAGGTAATTTATGCCCAAAATCTTAATAATAGAAGATGAAGAAGCAGTACGTGAAAACATTTTAGATTTGCTAGAAGCTGAGGACTTTGAAACTATTGCTGCGGCTAATGGCAGAATCGGGGTACATTTGGCTATTTCCGAAGCTCCTGATTTAATTCTTTGTGATATGATGATGCCAGAAATTGACGGTTATGGCGTGCTAACAGTATTACGTCAAGATCCATCAACAGCAACAATTCCCTTCATATTTCTCACTGCCAAATCTGCCAAATCTGACTTCCGTCAAGGTATGGATATGGGTGCAGATGACTATATAACTAAGCCATTCACTCGAACTGAGTTATTAAGTGCCATCATGAACAGGTTGGAAAAATACGCTACTTTAAAAAGGTATTTATCTCCTCAGATTATCATTAATAACTTGTCTCCAAAAATGCAGTTGTTAGAAATTAGCTTACACCGAGCTATAAAACAACATAATTTTCAAGAATTTGAAATTTATTATCAACCAATAGTCGATATTGCATCTGGAAAAATAATAGGTGCTGAAAGTTTATTGCGCTGGCAAAGTCCAGAATTAGGAATGATTTATCCAACAGAATTTATTCCGTTAGCAGAGTCTACAGGTTTAATTATTCCGATTGGAAAATGGGTATTAAAAAGGGTATGTCAACAAATTAAAAGCTGGCGTGATGCTGGAATTAATTCATTGATTGTTGCTGTAAATTTGTCAGTAATTGAATTTAATCAGCCAGATTTCATTCATAATGTAGTTAATTTTATATCTGTGAATAATCTAGAACCACATGACTTAGAACTAGAACTAACTGAAAGTATGATTATGCAAGATGTAAATAGTGCGATCGCTACTATGAGCAAATTGCAATCTTTGGGTGTAAAAATTGCGATTGATGATTTTGGTACGGGTTATTCTTCTTTGATTTATCTGAAAAACTTACCAATCAATACATTAAAAATAGATCGTTATTTTATCCATAATGTTGCTAACGATTCGCAAAAGTCAGCCATCGCTAAGGCATTAATTCAGATGGCTCATAATCTTAATCTAGATGTAGTGGCTGAAGGTGTAGAGACGGAAGCAGAACTAGGTTTTTTACGCCAACACAACTGTAATTTTATGCAAGGTTTTCTATTTAGTCGTCCCTTACCAGCAGCAGAATTTGAAAATTTTTTGTTCACTAACAAATGTTTGTATGTGTAAATATTGGGCATTGGGAATAGAATTTAGTCACTAGTAGGCCACGGCGTAAATAGAGCAACCATTGAAAATCTCTAAAAAAGACCATTTTATAATACTTTTGACTTTTGACCCTTCGACTGCGCTCAGGGTCAAGGCTGAGCGAAGCCGAAGCCTTAATTTTTGACTTCCGCCTTGCGGTACTAGTGCTTTATTTTGGAATTATTAATAGGTTGACTAACTAAGAAAAATCAAACTTTTGACTGGCGACAATTATTAAGCCTCAAGTCTAGAGTAGGAACATTGTGTATAGTGTCTACCGCCATGAAAGTTATTGCGCGTTTTTTGCTGCCAGTTTTTTTAATGATTTTGGCAGCAGCCTGTAACCAGACTCGCGCTAACTCAGATAATCCTACACCTCAAAAATCTGTACCTTCTGCCCAACTGACACAGAATCCTACGCAGCCAAAAAATATTGTCCGTACTGAGGCACTTTCACCTACACCCATCCGCATCAATCTGAAGAATTTACCAGCACCCTTCGCAACAGAAAGTGCCTCTAAGCGGCCAGAGGTTGTACCGATTCCGCAAAACCCGGTGCTGCGTGTACCGCCAGGATTTACAGTAAATGTCTTTGCCGAAGGTTTAGATGCGCCACGCTGGCTAGCTTTAACTCCCAGTGGGGATGTATTGGTGACTGAAACCGGGCAAAATCGGATTCGTCTGTTACGTGACAGCAATGGCGATGGTATAGCCGACGTTCGAGAAACCTTTGCTAGTGGGGAAAACGGACTCAATAGACCCTTTGGTATGGCTTTTGTAGATAATTCGTTTTTTCTGGGGAACACAGATGCTGTGGTGCGTTTTCCCTATAGCCAAGGCCAAAACCAGATTACAGGTAAAGGGGAAAAAATTGCCGATTTGCCCGCTCAAGGTTATAACAACCATTGGACGCGCAATGTCGTTGTCTCACCCGATCGCAATAAATTATATGTTTCAGTCGGTTCAGGAACAAATGTGGATGAGGAACCCTTACCACGGGCTTCGATACAGGTGATGAATTTGGATGGTTCCCAACAGCAAACTTTTGCTTCCGGCTTGCGTAACCCTGTTGGTTTAGACTTTCATCCTATAACTAAGGAACTTTATACCACTGTCAACGAACGGGATGGAATTGGTGATGAATTGGTTCCAGACTATCTAACACGCGTTAAACAGGGGGCATTTTACGGCTGGCCCTATGCTTATCTAACGCCAAACAACCTCGATCCACGGCAAAAAACTGATGACAAAAGTAAACGTCCTGATTTAGTAGCCCGGACTCAAACGCCAGATGTGCTGTTCCAGGCGCACTCAGCAGCATTGGGTTTGCAGTTTTATGATGGTAAAACGTTTCCGAAAAAATACCAGAATGGTGCTTTTGCGGCTTTTCGTGGTTCTTGGAATCGCGATCGCGGTACTGGTTATAAAATTGTATTTGTTCCCTTCGATGCTAAAGGGCGATCGCTTGGCTACTACGAAGATTTTCTCACAGGATTTTTGCTAAACCCTTCTGTACCAACCACTTGGGGACGACCTGTAGGTTTACTCGTGTTGCCAGATGGTAGTCTACTACTAACAGAAGAAGCCAATAATCGGATTTATCGGATTCAGTATACGGGTGGTTAAGCAATTCACGCCTTCAAACATTTAGAAATTCACGGATAGGATCTGTTGCCTAAAGTAAAGTTAGAGCAGTTGTCATCAATAGAGACGTTGTGAGTGCATCTCCCTACCCAGGTTTATCTCGTTTACGGTAAATTACTGATGAAGAAGAATGCAGAATGCAGAATCCAGAATTCAAAATTGTGACGCTCGAATACTCGCTAACGCTGCGCTATCGCCCTTGGGGCTAGCTTCTCCCAAAGGGAGAAGACTCGCTTTCCGCGTCGCTATCCGTCATTCATACAGAATACCCAACTGAATTCTGACTCACCTCGACTGCGCTCGGCGACCACCTGACTCCTGAATTCTGTTCGATAAATACTAATACTTATCTGGTTGAGAAATAAATTATGACTCCCAATGAAAATAATACTCAGTCAAATATCAACGAATTGTCTCCACATTCAGGTACACGATATTGGGGTGAGGTAGAGGTAATTGAGGAAGGAGAAACTTATAGAATTAGTCGTGTTGAAATCAAGCCCAGACACGGAATTAAACCACAAATTCATTATCATCGCAATGAACATTGGGTTGTAGTTTCCGGTGTGGCGAAAGTAACTTGTGGCGATGCAGAAATATTACTGAATCGAAATGAATCAACTTATGTCCCCGCAGCAACTCTACATAAAGTAGAAAATCCTGGACATATTCCGCTAATTATTCTGGAAATTCAAAATGGTGAATATCTGGGTGAGGATGATACTGAGCGCCCTTATGACTTAAATTTGGTCAAACCTGTAGCTGAAGGGCAGTAAGGGATGGGGAGCAGGGAGCAGGGAGCAGGGGAGGGAGTAAGGGAGAATTAATAACCAATGCCCAATGCCCAATGCCCAAATCAAAACCACCCTTCTTGTTCTAGGGTTTCAATCAGCTGTAAGCCACGGGGATCGCCTACTCCTAATAGTGAGGCTTTGGCGTCTTCTCGGACTCCCAAATCTTGGTCTTCGGCAAAGGCTTGAATTAGGGCATCGATCGCAGTGGCATAAACTACATTAGAAGGTAGTTCGCGACACAGTTGACCAATTGCCCAAGCACTGTTACTCCGTACTGCTGCCACAGGATCTTGAACTAAGGCTTCAATTAAAGGTGGTGTTGCCCCTATCACTGCTTCATAACCCACTTCTGCCATCTGTGCTAAGGCGCTAGCAGCCCACAAACGCACTGCGGAAATGTCGGTTCTGAGGGCGTTTGCTAAAGGTGCTAAAGAACGGCGATCGCGACAGTTTCCTAAAGCCCAAACTACACCTTTACGCACATAGCCATTCCAATCACTGTTTAGTTGAGCAATTAACGGACTCACTGCTTCTAAACTGGGATTGCGTCCGATGCCATAAGCTGCACTTACCCGCACCAAGGGACAGGTATCAGTTAACAGGCGAATCAGATGGGGGGTAGCACGGGCATCTTCTATATCACAAAAAGCACGTGCCGCTAACATTCTTTGCTGGGGCTGGGGATTTTCCAGCAAGGCTAGCATCACTTCTGGATCGGGCTTGGCCACAACTGATTCGGCAGTTAGCGGCTCTATTTTATCTAAGGGGCTTTCTAGCTCCTCCTCAATATCGAGTAGGCTTAGATCGTCTTCGTCATACATAATTTGATTTCAATCCCGAAAAGGGATTAACACATAATCCCCCGCGCCAATAAGTTAAAGCTTTATATATATTAGTTGGGTTCTTATACATTTTCCCTTCTTCCTCGTTGAATTTTATCCAAACGAGAACCTCTATAACTCATACGCTACAGTATGTTATCGCTATTCTTGAGTTTATTTTTCTGCACTCAGGAATTTTACCATCCAGATGGATTGGGTTTGATAACCTAACTGATTGTAAAGATTCAATGCGGGTTTATTGGATTGAAACACTTGCAGTCCAATCTGGCGATCGCCTCTTTGAATAGCCCAATTTTCCACATATCGCATCAAAGCTGTACCAATACCCCGCCGCCGATGTTCTGGTACAACGTAGAGGATAAAAATGTGAGCATGACGGTTCCCATGTACTTGATCTATGGCATTGCCCACCCAGAGGCAGGCTATCGGGGCAGAGGGGCAGAGGGTCAGAGGGGCAGAGGAGAGAGATTCTTTATTGCTCCCCTGCTCCCCTGCTCCCCTGCTCCTCTGCTCCCCCTCCTCTTCTACCCACCACAAGGGCGTATCGCTGGAGAAGTATTGCTTAACTGTTTGCTCTAGGTGGGAAAAATCCTCATTGGGAAAAAGATCCTGGTAAGTTCGCTGCATAAATTTAAGCAGCAGCGATCGCTCCAAAAGGGAGCCACGGCGAATAATATATCCAGGTAATAGTTGCTCAGACACGCTGATGTTTATTGACTTAGCTAGCTAAGTTATGTGCTGCTGGAGGTAAATCAATTGGAGTACGTTGAGAAGTTACTTGTACCTCTTCAATTGGTGCGGGTGCTGCCATATCGGACGGTAAAAAGATCCGGGCGCTGACTGCCACTAAGGCAAAGACAAATACCAGTACTACAAGCAGTGGAGCGATGTATTGACGAAAAATAGCCATATTTTAATTGCAAGAAGCTAGGAACTTTGATGAGAACCTAGCTAAAGATTTGTGAAGTATTCTTGATTTATTTTAGCAATTTTCTGTGCATAGAAATGGGGCATTGGGCATGGGTAAGAAGGGTAAAGGGGAATGGGTAAGGGGGAAAGGGAAAGGGGTAAGGGGAAAGGGGTAAGGGGAAAAAGGGAAAGATTAAATTTATTCCTTTTCCCTTTAACCTTTAACCTTTTCCCCTCTCTTGTTGCTTCCCCTACTCCCTCTGGCGATCGCTCTCCAAGTCGTCAAGAACTCTTTCGCAATACCAATTCTCCGGCATCCCAGGATAAGTCTCTTTTGCCTGTTCAATTAACCGTTCGGCTGCGGCAGTGTCACCAGATAATTTAGCGATTAGCCTGTTTTTGAGATAGCTATCAGATCAGAAATGTTGAATCCTAATACAAAACTTTACATATCTAGTTACACTAACTCT
>NZ_JAVRCS010000030.1:0-69522 GCF_034530635.1 Nostoc sp. EspVER01 | reverse complement strand
CTCATTACTTCTCCTCTGCTCCATCAAACGCCTTGAGCTTGTGAGAAATGCGGGACAAGAGGCAGAGGGGAAAAACTTACTGCTCCCCTGCTCCCTACACCTTCCGCATATTTCTACTGATGGGGTCAAAACCTCTAGAAAAGCGCGTACTTTCATCATAGTAAGCGCCAGTTAGATTAGCTCCATACAACTTGGCATAGTTGAGTTTTGCTCCTCGAAGATTTGCTTCATTGAGATTGGCACCACTCAAATTAGCTCTGGTCAAATTCGCTTTGGCTAAATTAGTACTACTCAAATCTGCTCCCCAGAGTTTAGCTTTAGCTAAGTTAACTCCACTCAAGTCAGATCCCCATAAATTAATTCCAGGCAAATCGGCTCCAATCAGCTTGTCCCCACTCAAGTTGACGGCTGGAAAATATCTTTCTCCTGCGGCAAAACGCCTTTTTAATTCTTCAGCATTCATGCGTCGCGTTCACCTTCTTTAGCAATACAGAAGTTATTTGTTTCCATTCTTGGCTTAGTTCTCCTGAAAATACTGGCTGACCACTGCGTTGATACCAGAAATGGGCATTTTTCAAATCGCCTTCTTTGCGGTGCAGATAAGCATGAACCCAAGCACTGTCAGCATCACTGGCATTTGCAACTATTTCATGAGCCTTGCTCCAATCACCTTTGTTGTCATACCACATTGCTTGCAGCCCTTTTGGTAGTGTCTGAGGACATGGGCGCTGCTTTTCGATCAATCGCAGGAATTCCTCTGTATTCACGATCGCCACCCAACAAGAATTAAACTTCTATTTCTAAGATACTCCTCAGTTTTAGGGGAGCAGGGGAGCAAGAAAGAAGTTACAGTCAGTTTTTCTCCTCTGCACCTCTGCCCCTCTGCCCCTCTGCCCCTCTGCTCCCCTGCCTCTTGTGCCCTTCATTTCTACTTAACTGGAATAACTTCAAACTGGAAAGTACCGATCAAACGGTTATCAATATAGACTTCTATTCTATGCTTACCAACGGGATCGCCAGCGGCGATTGTCCAAAAATTCTCAATTACACCTTCTGGAGCCGATTGTGTGCGACGTGTTACAGATGTCTTGCCGTCTGCTGATATTGAGAAATCTTCACCATTATCTGTACCCCAAGTTTCTGGAGGTTTTGGTAAATACAAGACTTCACGCCATTTCACTTCACCTTGGTAGTTTTTGAGTTTAATCCGCCACCCGTAAGTATTTCCTTCCTGAAGTGGCACTCTTGTTGTCTGAAAAATGGTAACGTTTCCTTTGGAGTCAACTCTCTTCAGACCAAACTCGGTGTTACTGACAGTAATCTGTTTTGCATTCGTTGGCGCCGGAGATGATATGGCGTTTTCTACCAAAACAGAAGTAGCGTTGATTGGCTTAGAACCGATGACCCCAGATATTAGCCAAAAAGCAGCTAGCACAGCAGTAGTAGTCCAAATTCTCATTAGTATGGTTTTCCTATCAGACTTTTGGTACTTATTCAAGTAATCTGCCATGTTTTCCGGGTCAAGGTTAGCGATGGTTAGACAAAGACGAAATTGCTTTGATAAATTTGGCGGATTTAATCAACCCACTGACTTTGGTTAACATAACCTTGTTCCCAGTCTGAAGACTGGGAACGAATTCCAAGAGGCTCTGCCTCTGGTCAAGAAAGAGGAGGTTGGTAATTACTCTACAAGACACTTCGCAACGGGATAGTGTCGCATGGATATAGTATTCTAAATCCTGAATTCTGAATTCTGACTCCTTCTTTATCTCTTCCTTTTCTAATCACACTTTGCACATGAGATACCAAGTTGGCGGTAGCCTCCACAGTGACGATCCTACTTATGTTGTGCGTCAAGCAGACGAAAAACTTTATAACAGTCTGAAAAGTGGTGATTTTTGCTACGTTTTCAACTCTCGCCAAATGGGTAAATCATCCCTACTACAGCGAATAAGTCGTCGTCTCAAGTCAGAAGGCTATAAATGTGTTTACTTAGACGTGACGCAATTGGGTAGCGAGGATACCACATCAGCACAATGGTATAAAGGAATCATTGTCAGCATATTCTACGGGTTAAATCTGGCGGAACACGTCAACTTTAAGCAATGGTGGAATATGCAAACAGGTCTGTCTCCTGTACAAAAATTACACCAGTTTGTTGAAGAAGTATTGCTGCCAAATGTCAAGAGCGATTGTGAAGGCGGCGGCGAAGCTAAAGGCATTTTCATTTTAATTGACGAAATTGATAGTTTGCTGAGTTTGAATTTTCCAGTCAATGACTTTTTTGCCTGGATTCGTCATTGCTACAATCAGCAGGCACACGATCCGAATTTTCAACGCCTGGGATTTGCATTGTTTGGAGTCGCCAGTCCATCTGATTTAATTGCTGACAAACGCCGAACACCTTTTAACATTGGGACAGCTATAGAGTTATACGGCTTTCGATTGCATGAAGCTAACCCATTGCTAAACGGGTTACAGGGAGCAATCAGTCAACCAGAAGTCGTGCTGCAAGAGGTGATCTATTGGACAGGGGGACAACCATTTTTAACTCAAAAACTTTGTCAATTAGTTCTCCAAACTGCCTTAAATACATCAGAGCGGAAAATTATCCTATCCCCAAAAACTGAGGCGTATTGGGTAGAAGCATTGGTGCGATCGCACATTATCCAACATTGGGAATCACAAGATGAACCCGAACACCTCCGCACGATTCGCGATCGCCTACTTTTCAACCAACAACAAGCCGGACGGTTATTAAGTCTTTATCAGCAGGTATTGCAAGCAGAGAAAATAGAGGATGCAAAGAATAAAAATACTAGCGACTCTTGGTATCCTCTACCTCCAATATCTCCCGTGCCTACCGATGATAGTCGAGAACAGACGGAGCTTTTACTATCGGGATTGGTCGAGAAGTACAACGGTTATCTCAGAATTAAAAATCCTATCTACCGCAATATTTTCAATACTGAATGGGTATTCAAGCAGTTAGACAATTTGCGCCCTTATTCACAGCCATTCAATGCTTGGGTAGCATCGGGCTTTCAAGATGAGTCACGTCTACTGCGGGGTAATGCCTTACAAGAGGTTTTGGACTGGACTCAGCGTAAAAGTCTCAGCGATTTGGACTATCGATTTTTAGCAGCCAGCCAAGAATTGGAACGTCGGGAAGTCCAGCAAAAAATGGAAGTAGAACGCCTCAAAGAAATTGAAGCGCGATTAGCAAGCGAACAAAAGAGCGCCCTCCTTCAGCGACGACTCCTATTAGGAGTAAGTTTGGCCCTACTAGCAGTTATTGTTTTGGGGTTCACAACACTCTACGCCGATCGACAAGCATCACTGAGTGAGGTACGGGCGATCGCAGCTGCTTCCAATGGGAGTTTTAATTCCAATCAACGCTTAGATGCACTGGTACAAGCAATCCAAGCCAGAGAGAAATTTCAACGGCTCGATCTGCAAAATTTGGCAGATGCCAATGCCCTGGATCTCCAAACTCGCAAAGTATTACAACAAGCTGTCTACGGTGCTGATGAATTCAATCGCCTGTCAGGACATCAAGGGATTGTCTTAGGCGTTGATTTTAGCTCTGATGGTCAGTGGATTGTCTCATCTAGCATCGATCGCACAGTCAAGCTATGGAAGCGAGATGGAACACTGGTGAGAACGCTACCACACACTGCAACCATACAAAGCGTCCGCTTCAGCCCCGATAGTCGCCGGGTAGTCGCTGCCGGCATTGATGGCGCTATCCGTCTTTGGACAATCGATGGTAAATTGTCAACCATTTTTAAAGGACATAAATCTGCGGTGTGGCGAGTTGCTTTTAGCCCAGATGGACAAACGATCGCTTCTGCCAGTGGCGATTTTAGCGTCAAGCTTTGGCAACTAGATGGCACTTTAATCAGAACTTTTAAACATGAGCGTGCTGTGTGGGGAATTGCTTTCAGCCCCGATGGTCAAACTCTCGCTGCTTCTATGGTAGGCGGCACTAATAAGCTTTGGCGGTTGGATGGAACGCTGCTCAAAACATTCACAGCCGGAAGCGCAACTATTTGGAGTGTTGCTTTTAGCCCTGATGGACAAACTTTAATATCTGGCAGTGCAGATAAGATGGTGCGACTGTGGAATCGAGAAGGCAATCTCCTGAGAACTTTTAAAGGGCATACTGCTGAAGTATTTGGTGTAGCCTTTAGCCCTGATGGGCAGACTATTGCTTCCGGCGGTTCTGATAAAACCGTTAAACTTTGGCGAATAGATGGTACTTTATTAAGAACTTTGCAGGGGCATACCTCAAATATTCAAACCATCGCCTTCAGTCCCGATGGAGAAACTCTCGCCTCTGCCAGTCACGACAACACCATCAAACTCTGGAGAGTCAACTCACCTTTAGTAAAGCTACTCAATGGCCATCAAGAAATGGTCTGGCGGGTGGCATTTAGCCCTGATGGGCAACGGCTAGCTTCCGTTGCTGGCAAAGAAGTCAAACTCTGGAGACGCGATGGTTCTCTCGCCAAAACCATTGTTGAAGAAGATTCTCGAATGCTTAGTCTCGACTTTAGCCCCGATGGCCGAACTTTAGCGATCGTTGGTTCTAAGGGTATTGTGAGACTGTGGCAACTAGACAGCAATCAGCGAACCATTCTGGAAGGCCCAGGTATCGGTCTTTTGGGTGTTAGCTACAGTCCTGATGGTAATCGGCTAGTGGCAGTGGGTTTTGATTACAAGTTGAGACTCTGGCAACGCGACTCCAATGGACAGTTCCAACTCCAGCAAATTATCCAGGCGCATACAGGCCGAATTTGGGACATTGTTTATAGTCCAGATGGACAGTTTATCGCCTCTGCTAGTGCTGATGGCACTGTCAAACTGTGGACTTCAGAAAATAGCGAACGCCTGTTAGAAAAACCCGATCGCACCTTAGAAGGACATAAGAGTGAAGTCTTTGGGGTTGCCATTAGCCCGAATAGTCAATTGATTGCCTCTACAGGTGGAGATGGTCGTCTGCGACTTTGGAAACGTGATGGCACTCTGGTGAGGATCTTTGATGGTAAAAGTATTGGCTTAACGAGGGTAGCATTCAGTCCAGATGGTCAAATGCTGGCAGCCGCAGGTTTTGACAATACGATCAAAGTCTGGAAAATTGATGGTACTTTACTCGTCACCCTGAATGGACATACTTCTAATGTCAGCAGTGTTGCCTTTAGCCCCGATGGTAAAACCCTCGCCTCTGGCGGAGATGACCAACTTGTGATTATGTGGGATCTAGAACAAATTCTCCATCTCAACCTACTGAAATACAGTTGTGATTGGGTGCGGGATTATTTAAAGACTAATATAACAGTGGAAAAGAGCGATCGCTCTCTTTGCAATTACAGGCTTTTTCATTGATTTGAACCATAATACCTTGTTGGGGTGGCTGCAAAACAATATCTGTGAATTAAATTCTTAAGCTGCTCTTGCGGTCAGAATTTATCAATTTTGAAGCAATTCTAACAGCCAAAACTCCTTGAATACAATTACTGACGAAATTTACACGGCAATTTAAATTTGAACAATTAGTTTGTTTAGCGGAATCTTTGATTAAAAATAATTAAAAAACATCAAAAATTCTATGCTTAAACTACTCAGATACATTAGCATTTTCCTGATTACCGCCTGTTTACTACTTGCTTGTAATACTTCAGTCCCAACTGAAGTAAAACGCCCTCCATTGAAAGTGGCATTTGCATCTTTTGTTGGAGAGCTTCCAGGCATCATTGCTCAAGAAAAAGGATTCTTCAAAGCCCAAGGGGTAGATGTGGAACTAATTCATCAACAATACGCCCAATTGGTACAAGCAAACTTCAATGCGGGTAAGTATGATGGGATTACATCGTCTTTGGGAAATTTTATCATCTTGAGTGCCACAAATCCAGATATACAAGGCGCGATCGTTATAGATGAATCAATAGGAGCAGATGTGGTAGTCGCCCAATCAAAAATTAAAACCGTTGCTGATTTAAAAGGGAAAAAGCTGGGTGCAAATCTAGGTGGTTTTAGCGAAGTTTTCGTGACTGAAATGTTGAAAACTGCCAATTTAACCAGTGATGATGTGAACTTGGTTCAATTAGAGGCTTTAGAAATTCCTCAACGCCTGAAAAATAATACGATTCAAGCCGGACACACTTGGGAACCCTATCTCTCTGAAGTGATGAAATTAGGGGGAAATATCCTATTTACTAGCAAGCAAACCCCTGGCTTGATTTTAGATTTAATTATCTTTCGCGGTGAGACAATCCGCGATCGCCCCGAAGACATTCGGGCATTTGTGCAAGGATGGCTGCAAGCCTCGACCTACTGGAAAGCAAATGTTGAGGAGGGAAAAGCGATCATCAGCAAAGCGTTAAAAATTCCGATCGATACTCTCTCACTGGAGGGAATAGACCTAACTGATTTAAGTGAAAATAAAAAATATTTTCAATCTAGCAACCCTAACTCCATTTACAAAACGGCCAAGATATATGCAGACTTTTTTATTCGCTCTGGAAACATGACACGTATTCCTGAGCTAAAAAGTTTGTTCAATTCTTCCTTCTTGAATCCCCCCTAGTTTGAAGCTATGCAGCACTCCTTTTTGGGCGGCATCCGTACAAAGTTAATCGCCTCGTTTCTCGTTGTTGCTTTGATTCCGTTGCTGTTATTGGCATTTGTCAACAAACAGACAACCGAAAAAGCATTAACTGACAACGCCCGACAAGCTCTATCTGCGGCGGCTAACGAAACCGCTAACAGAATAGATGCCTTTATTGATGGAAATCTCAATGCCGTGCGCGTAGAGGCGATTTTACCAGGTTTCGCACGCTACCTCAGCCTAACTCCAAAACAGCGAGATGGCAGCCCCGAAATGCAATTGGCGACAGAAACATTAATCCGTCTCAGTCGCAAAGATATGCTCAATATTCTCTCTTATGCTTTGCTCGACTTAAACGGTAAGAATATATTGGATACACATACGCTAAATATTGGCAAAGATGAATCAGTTCAAGATTATTTTAAAAAACCGCTAAAAACTGGTTTCTCCTTTGTTTCTAGCATGAAGCGATCGCCGACAATTCCCGATCTTATTACCCTCTTTTTTAGCAGTCCGGTTCGCAATGCCAAGGGAGATATATTGGGTATATTGCGTGTTTCATATAATGCGACTGTTGTTCAGCAGTTAGTAACTCGACAAACCGAAAGGGCCGGGGCAAAATCTTTTGCGATTCTTTTAGATGACAATAATATTTATCTGGCACATAGTACTGCACCAGAACTGCTTTTTAAATCAATTGTACCTCTGCCCGATGATGTTGTAACTCAACTGCAATTGGAAGGTCGTTTGCCTAATTCTTCTCTCAAAGAATTGGCAACTAATGAGTCAGAACTTCAACAAGCATTGGATAATAAACAGTCGTATTTAATTGCATCCTTGGAAGCAACAGGGAATCAGGTTAATCTAATTGCGATCGCTCGTTTGCAATATAAACCTTGGTCTGTGTTGTTTGCACGACCCCTTGCCGTTGCCCTAGCACCTGTAGAAAATCAAATTCGTAACACAATTTTTCTATTTGCATTTATCGCTGGAGTAGTGACAATCATTGCTTTTGTCATTGGACAATTGCTAACAAAGCCAATAATTTATCTTACCAATATAGTTTTCCAGTTTACCGCAGGTAACTTAGATATCCGCGCCAAAAATAAATCAAAAGACGAAATAGGTCAACTGGCAAAATCGTTTAACAACATGGCACTTCAGTTACAAACATCTTTGGAAACTTTGGAACAACGGGTACAAGAGAGAACAGCAGAGTTAGCCATTGCTAAAGAAAAAGCCGAAGTAGCAAATCAAGCTAAAAGTTTATTTATTGCTAATATGAGTCATGAACTGCGATCGCCACTCAATGCTGTTCTAGGTTTTTCTCAATTAATGTTACGTGCTAACAACTTACCTGCCGAGCATTATGAAAATGCCGGGATCATTTATCACAGTGGTGATTATTTACTAACGCTCATCAATAATATTCTCGATTTATCAAAAATAGAAGCGGGTCAAACTACTCTTAACCCTAGAGACTTTGACCTGTATCGCTTGCTAGATGACCTAGAAGATATGCTACATTTACAGGCAAGTAATCAAGGCTTAAATTTAATATTTCAACGTAGTGTAAATGTCCCATGTTATATTTGCACAGATGAGTTAAAACTCCAGCAAGTATTAATTAATTTGATTACTAATGCTATTAAGTTCACTCAAAAAGGAACAGTTAGTTTAATAGTAAATAATAGTAGTGAAGAAAAGACAGATATTTTAACTCTTGATTTTAAAGTCTGTGATACAGGAGTGGGGATTGCAGCCGCAGAATTACCCAAACTATTTAATGCTTTTTCTCAAGCACAAGCTGGAAAAGAATCTCAAGAAGGAACGGGTTTAGGTTTAGCAATTAGTCACAAGTTTATTCAGTTAATGGGAGGAGATATTTCTGTTGAAAGTAAATTAGGTGTAGGGACAACTTTTCAATTTTATATTCAAGCCAAATTAGGTCAACCAACCAATAACAATACTTTAGAAGGATATCCAAAAGTATTAGAACTTGCACCAGGACAATCTATATATAAACTATTAATAGTAGATGATAAACCTATTAATCGCCAATTATTAATTAAACTTTTACAACCGTTAGGGTTTGAGATAAAAGAAGCTGGTAATGGCAAAGAAGCGATCGCTATTTGGAATGAATGGGAACCCCACCTGATTTGGATGGATATGCGAATGCCTGTCATGGACGGTTACGAAGCTACAAAATATATCAAGTCCACTACAAAGGGGAATGCTACAGCTATAATCGCTCTGACGGCAAGTGTTTTAGAAGAAGAAAAAGCGATCGTCCTTTCAGCCGGATGTGATGACTTTCTCCGCAAACCTTTTGCAGAACATACTATTTTTGACACACTAGCCAAACATCTTGGTGTCAAATATATATTTGCTGAAAATAATTATTCAAATTTGGAATATATAGAAAAAAATCCTTTAACATCAAACAATTTAATTTGTATGTCTCAAGAGTGGATTAATCAATTTCATGAAGCTGCCTTAGAAGCAAATACTAATCGGGTCATAGAATTAATTAGAGATATTCCAAAAACAGAAATATTTTTAATTAAATCTTTAACAAAACTTGCTCGTCAATTTGAATTTGAGGAATTGGTTGATTTAGCCGAACCCCTGAGAAGCAATGAATCTTGATTCTGATAAAGAAAATAAAGGTAATATTCTCTTAGTAGACGACAGTCCCAAGAATTTACATTTATTAAGTGATTCTCTGGTCAAAGTCGGCTACACTGTTCGCAGCGTCACTAGTGGGCGGATGGCACTAAAAACAGTAAAGGCGAAGCGACCAGATATCATTCTATTAGATATCAAGATGCCAGAGATGGATGGCTATCAAGTTTGTAAAACTTTGAAAGCAGATGAAGTTCTACGCACCATTCCTGTTATTTTTATTAGTGCTTTAGATGATGTTTTCGATAAAGTGATGGCTTTTGAGTCAGGGGGCATAGACTACATCACCAAACCCTTTCAGATGGAAGAAGTTGTGGCGCGCCTAGAAAATCAGTTAACCATTCAACGCCAGCAAAGGCTTCTAGAACAAGAAAATATTAAGCGTAGGGCAACAGAAGAGATACTGTATCAGTCCAGGGCAATGCTAGCCAGTATTTTGAATAGTTCACTAGATGGTATTGCCGCTATGCAAGCTGTTCGCAACCCTGTAACTGGAGACATTGAGGATTTTCGTTGCTTAGTTATGAATCCTGTCATTGCTAGAGCCTTCGGAAGTAAATCTGAAGAGATGATTGGCAAATTAGTACTCAAAAAATTCTTAGCCAATCTAGAACCAGAACTCTTTAATCACTTCGTTAATCTTGTCGAAACGGGAGAAGCTTTAAAACGGGATTTTTACCATCCATTAGGTAATTCTTGCTGGTATCACTTTGTTGCAGTCAAACTAAATGATGGTTTTGCTATTACCATACGCGACATTACTGGACGTAAAGAAATTGAATTGGCTCTCCAAGATGCCAATCAGAAACTAGAACAACTGGCAAATTTAGATGGCTTGACTCAAGTGGCTAACCGTCGTTGCTTTGATGCACGACTGAAAGCAGAATGGAAACGCCTTGCACGAGAACAACAACCCCTGTCACTGATTATGTTTGACGTTGATAAATTCAAACTTTACAACGATTACTATGGGCATCTTGCAGGCGATGATTGTCTAATGAGGATAGCGCAAACAGTACAAAAGACAATTCATCGTCCTGCCGATTTAGTGGCGCGTTACGGTGGAGAAGAATTTTTGGTACTCTTGCCTAATACTGACTTAGAGGGAGCGATTAAAGTTGCGCAAAGTATCCAGCAAGCAATTCATGCTCTGGCTATTCCCCATATACAGTCTGATGTCAAGAATATCATCACCGTTAGTTTAGGAATTACCTCTCGCCTACCCACTTGGGACATCAGGCCAGATACACTCATTGCCTCAGCAGATAAAGCACTGTACCATGCTAAACAAAATGGACGCGATCGCTATTGTAATGATTAAAACATTTTTTATGGCAATACCTTCATTCCCGCCATTACTACATGAGTAACAATCGCATCCGAGGCTTTTTTCTCAAATTAGACTAACTTACAAGCACATTGCAACGCTTGCTGAAGTAAAGATTGATATTCTTTATCCCCAATTCGATAAGCGCCAAACCTTTCCAAATGGGGATTCATCATTTGGGCATCAAAAAATACAAATTCCCTCTGACGCAATCTTTCCACCAACTTAACCATCGCCACCTTTGAGCCTTCGGGAATGCGGTAAAACATCGACTCGCCAATAAAAGCCCCACCAATCACAATCCCTAAAATTCCCCCGGCTAATTCATCACCCTGCCAAGTTTCAAAACTATAAGCATAACCATTCTGGTAAAGTAGCCAGTAAATCTTTTCCAATTCCGGTGAAATCCAAGTTGTCTCTCTGTCAGCACAGCCAGCCACCACAGCTTGAAAGTCTCGATTAATCGCCACAGTAAACCGTTCTTGATTCAAAACGCGCTGCAAAGACTTTGGGTAACGAAACCGTTCATCCAAAGGAATCAAAGTCCGATCGCGACTTCCGTACCAACTCAAGCGATCGCGTTCATCAGCCATGAGAAAATAGCCTTGTGCATAGCCCTCAACAATAGCGGCGATATCATATTGCATAAATAAATATAAAAAAACACTAGAGAAACGCAATTTGATGCTACCACTCAACCTCAGCGTTTCTCTGCGTTTCCCTCCGCGTCCCTCTGCGTTAAAAAAAATGACTCAACCAATTCCACCCATTACCCTACCACCGCCCGAAAACCCTCTACTCGAAGGTGAATGGTTACGAGAACGCTTACAACGGTGGCTAGATACAGAATTTATCCCCGAAGCAGTAAACCAAAATATAGCCCAACGAGCCGCACAGATTTTTGTGCGTCAACGGATGGAAGGAGAAAATGACCTTGGTTCTCTGGTAATTGCCATTGTCACAGAGATGCAGTCCTATGATTTTTCCAATAGCTTTTACGGAGAGTTTGCGATCGCCAACGCCGTCAGCGATCTACTCTTAGAAAGTCTGGGAATTGATAAGTGTTGTGGTCAATAATATTTTGTCATTTGTCATTTGTCCTTTGTCATTTGTTGTTTACCAATGACTAATGACTAATGACTAATGACTCTTGACTACCAGCTAGACTTAACAACTCCAGGTAAAAGACCTTCATGCGCCCATTCTCGTAGTACGTTCCGAGACAAGCCGAAATCGCGGTAAACTCCTCTAGAACGACCAGTTAACCAGCAACGATTGCGGTGGCGGGTGGGCGCACTATTCCGGGGTAGCTGTTGAATCTTACGGTGGATTTCTAGCTTATCCAAAGGAGATGCTGCACTTCTGAACTCTTCTAAGAGAGCTTCTCGCTTGTCAGCATACTTTTCTATCAACCTAGTGCGCTTTTTCTCGCGCTCAATCATGCTCTTTTTAGCCATATATTCTCTAACTTATTTAAAGACACCGTTTTCCATTCTACAGTCTCTCCATCAATTCTGGGGTTACTTGTGTCGCTTACCCTACAACCACTGGCTGATTCGCAGCAGGACATAAATCAGCAAGCTCACAAGCAATGCAGACGGGAGAGCGGGCTTTACAAATAGCACGACCGTGATAAATCAGCCGAATTGACCAATTTTCCCAATCAGGCTGAGGCAATAAAACCATTAAATCTTGCTCAATCCGAACGGGGTCTGTATGTTTAGTTAAACCCAAACGTCCGCTGAGGCGCTTGACGTGAGTATCTACTGTCACGCCAGCATTAATGCCATAAGCATGAGCTAGGACTACATTTGCTGTTTTGCGCGCCACACCAGGAAGCTTTAACAACTGTTCCATTTGGTTGGGAACAACAGAGTCAAATTCAGTGACAATCATCCGACAGGCGGCTTGAATATTCTTGGCTTTGTTGCGATAAAACCCTGTTGAACGCACCAAACTTTCTAATTCTACCAAGTCAGCGATCGCTAAACTCTCAGCATCAGGAAACTTACCAAACAAAGCTGGTGTCACCTGATTCACTCGCTCATCAGTACATTGAGCGGAGAGAATCGTTGCCACCAACAATTGTACTGGCGTTGAGTAGTTCAAAGAGCAAGTAGCATCTGGATAAAGACGCTTCAGACGAGCTAAAACTTCTATCGCCCGTTGCTTTTTAGATAAAGATTTGCGGGTAACGCTCACTGGAATAATTTTTGTACCCACTCCAATTGGCTAGTTAATTGGGAGGTTTCTTTGACGATCAGAAAAATTCCCAAGCCTAAGAGTAGCACCAAACCAGTTTGCATTACACCTTCTTGAATCCGGGACGGTACAGGCTTACCGCGTAAACCTTCAATTAGCAGAAAAGCGAGTTGTCCGCCATCCAAGGCTGGTAAAGGCAAAATATTGATAATAGCCAAGTTAATGCTGATAATAGCCGCAAAAGACAACAGATTTACGGTATTGTCCTCAGCTAATTTTGCACCGATTTTGACAATATTAACTGGGCCAGAAACTTGTCCAGCAGTTTGTTGAAAATTGGTAATCAACTGACCAAAACCGCTGAGTGTCCCAACAAATAATTGTTGAAATCTATTAGCAGCAAGACCGAAAATTTCAAAAGGGCCATTAGGACGGCGATAAATTGCTGTAGCATTTGGACTGAGTGCCACACCAACTACACCTTTGCCATCGGCTCCCAATTTCGGAGTTAATTTTATGGATTGTTGTTGTTTTTCACGCAGAATTTTCAGTTCGATTTGCTGATTGGGATGAGTTTGAATTTCTTTCGTCAGCAAAGGAGTTGATTTCTCAGAAGCCGGGAGTTCTTGACCGTTAACAGCCAGAATAATATCTCCTTCCCGAATTCCTGCTTGATAAGCAACAGATTCTTGATTAACAGGCTGGACAACGACACCAGCTTGATAGTTTAATTCCTTGGGAATGCCAACAATACCCAATTGCAGAGCCAACACCAAGTAGGCAAATATTAAATTGGCGATTACTCCGGCACTGATAACTATCGCCCGGTCTAAAACTGGACGGTTACGCAGCAGATTTGGGTCATTGGGTGGAACATCGCTATCGGGATCATCATCGGGAAAGCCCACAAAGCCGCCCAAGGGAAAGGCGCGGACAGCATATTCGGTTTGTGACCCTTGGTACTTCAAAAGAACTGGGCCAAAACCCAAAGAAAAACGGTTAACGAGAATGCCTTGAGAACGTGCTGCAACAAAATGCCCCAACTCGTGTACCAAGATCAAAACAGCCAAGACTGCGATCGCTGCTAAAACTGACATAGAGTGAATTGTGAAGATATTAAGCTATGGTTATCTCCATTCTAATTGGGCATTGGGTATTGGGTATTGGTCATTGGTCACTTGTACTGAGCGAAGCCGTTGGCGTAGCCTCTCGTAGAGAAGTATTGGTCATTGGTAAATAACAAAGGACAAATGACAAATTATAAAACTTCACGCCCCAAGTAAGGTTGCAATACTTCTGGTATTCTTACTGTCCCATCAGGTTGTTGATAATTCTCCAAAATTGCTGCCATCGTCCGTCCCACCGCCAAACCCGAACCATTGAGGGTATGTACGAACTGAGTTCCTTTCTTCCCTGCCTCTTTGAAACGAATATCAGCCCGTCGCGCTTGGAAATCTATAGTATTGGAACAGCTAGAAATTTCGCGGTATTTGCCAGAAGAGGGCAACCAAACCTCTAAATCATAAGTTTTGGTAGAGGCAAATCCCAAATCTCCAGTACTTAAATTTACTACTCGATAAGGCAATCGCAACGCCTGTAAAATTGCTTCTGCATTCCCTACCAATTTCTCCAGTTCATCAAAAGACGTACTGGGTTCGACAAATTTCACCATTTCCACCTTGTTAAATTGATGGAGGCGAATTAATCCCCGCATATCGCGCCCATAACTACCAGCTTCGCGGCGAAAACAGGGAGTATAAGCACAGTGGTAAATAGGCAAATCTTCAGCAGCGAGAATTTCACCCCGGTAGAGATTTGTAACTGGAACTTCAGCTGTCGGAATCAGCCATAAGTCATCATCAGCACATTTAAAGCTTTCTTCCGCAAACTTGGGTAACTGACCGGTCGCTGTCAAAGACTCGGTATTCACTAACAGAGGCGGACTAACTTCCACATACCCAGCTTGAGTATGGAGAGTCAGCATAAATTGAATTAATGCCCTTTCCAATGCCGCACCAGCGCCTATCAATGTCACAAAGCGACTTTGGGCAACTTTCACAGCTCGTTCGACATTGAGAATACCCAGCTTTTCGCCAATTTCCCAGTGAGGCAGAATATTCGGATTTTGGGGAATGTACTCATCACCCCAACGCCGCACTTCTACGTTATCTTCCTCATTCTTTCCAAGGGGTGTAGAGTCGCTTGGCAAGTTGGGAAGTGCTAACACAAGTTGAGCAATTTCAGCTTTGAGGTCTTTTTCTTGGGGTTCTAGTTGACTCAACGTCGCTTTGACAGAGTTACCTTCATCCCGCAAAGCTTGAATTTCTGGGTCTTGAGGATTAATCCCAGATTTAATCTTTTGGCCGACTATTTTACCAATTTCGTTACTCCGGGCTTGGAGTTGACTACGCGTCCCCTCAAGTTCCCGTTGTTGCCGATCTAACAGTAATATCGGTTCGATGTCGTATTTACCACTACGACTATTCAATCGTTCTTGAACTAATTGCGGATTTTCCCGTATTTGCTTGATATCCAGCACAGATTTTTCTCAGTTTTTAGCCTATTATCTACCTGCCAACACATCAGCATATACTGATTTTGGCTTCGTATGAGCAGAAAAGCAACCATTTAAATTTTTCTAGACCTGCCAATCCTGCCAGGGCTAGAAAAATTTAAAACCCAAAATTTGGGATTAATCTTCCGATTTTCTCGATTCTTGAGTGTTTGCAGGTGAGGGTAGCCAGTAGGCAAGTACACCTGATAAACCACTCCAATACACTGCCTGATTTTGGCTATTAGCGCGTTCCATAAAGATTAGGGAACTACATAATCCAATCATCAATGTGCTAAAAAGTACTTGTATCCCAAACTTCCAGATTTCTAGTTTTTTCATAGTGTCAGACCTCCAATAAAAATTAATTCACCCTAATAACGGTTCAAATATCACTCTTTAGATGGGTGCTAATATTAAGTAACTGGTATTAGTCTTCACACTGTAATTTAATAATTTCGGAAAAGTACAATCAACATATTTGAATTATTGCCATACAACCTCTGAAAAGAGGAGAAAAGAAGTCAAAAGAATTGCTTATTTTTGACTATTACCTTTTCTTCTGACTCCCTTTTCTAAGGTCGGTTAATGCGATTGAGTAACCAAAGTGACGCCACCAGCCCTGCAAAGTGGGCAGAGACAGTGTTGGTGTTTGCCTGTACTACAAGCATATCTAGACCGCTAATAATCCGGGTAGGGTCAAAAAATTGGGTAGTTATCGCTTGCGGAGATATGGATCGTGCTACCAGTGTGCCAACGATCGCTTGCGCCCCCAAAAGAGTCACTAGCGTTCCCCCTAAATTCACCCACAGCCCTAAGCGTAATACTTGCACAGTCTCGCTTTTCCGAGGGCGGTTGCTGGGATTGGAGGATTCCAATTGCTTGCCAATCCTAGTGTAACGGTAAGCTAAATAAATCCCCCCACCCAAAACAACCAGTCCACAAATTGCTAAAAATACGCCAAAGCCAGTCCCAGGATTATTACTAGGACTGCCAGTTCTTTGATTAAAGATGGCGAACAGCAGCACAATTATGCTAGAAACAACGCCTAGTACTAGCTGAATCCAAAAGCTAATCCAACCTGTAAGGCGAAAAGTTTGGGCAATTGCCCTAAGAGTTGAGGAAGATGATGGGGCATCGGGAGTTTGTGACATAGCGATCGCTAATATGCTGGGTGCTTGATAAAAGAAGGCGAGAACAAGAGGATAAAGGGATGCGAGGACACGGAGAGTTCTTTCCCT
The DNA here is from genome assembly GCF_034530635.1 of Nostoc sp. EspVER01. NCBI lineage: Bacteria > Bacillati > Cyanobacteriota > Cyanophyceae > Nostocales > Nostocaceae > Nostoc > Nostoc sp. EspVER01. The sequence goes on along the minus strand of NZ_JAVRCS010000030.1, from coordinate 52,903 downwards.
ACGTCTCCCCTCTCCTGTCTTCTTTCCCTAGTGTTTAGCGCCTTCTTTGATAAATTTACTATTACACTTGTCAAATAAGACAAGAAATTCTGCGATCGAAGAAATCAGAAATGGTTACTGCTTAAGTGTGTCCACTGACATAGCAGCTCGATCCCAAATATATCCCTTAGCTTAAGATTTTAGAATTTGCATTGGGAAAATCACTGTAAAAAAAAGTGTTTATTAAGTTTTACAGACAAAACAGCATTTTACCTGTAAAATTTCTTCGATGGCATTTTATTGCTTAAGCAGTTCTAAGCAGCTCGGCATCAGTTAGCACCAAGATAGTGACTCTCTCACTGTCTGTTCGCTCCTCACCACACCGTATCGAGCTTGAGTGAGGGTACATTGTTTTGTCCCCTTAAACTCGCAAACTCGCCCCACAACTTCACAGGCGTGGGTAATTGTTTGATGTTTACGCAATGAATATCTAGTCTAAGTAGCTTTATATGTATTACTCACGTAGTAGTAGCACTGTATACTGACTACAAGGATTATAGAATTTACCCTAATGCATTTTTTTTAGCCATTCACCTAACCATGAAACTTGAGGATATATATCAATTTTTTGAGAATCCTCCGCCAACTTACCTTTGTCAGGAACTAGCAGTTTGTTACATACTGTCTGTTTTATTACAAGGTGAATCCTACGGAACCGAGTTAATTGAGCAATTAGAAACTGAGTATCCCGTCTATCGGCTTTCAGATACCGTACTTTACAGTGCAATCAAATTTCTGGAAGACCAAAAGGCAATCACTGGATATTGGAAGAAACTTGAAGGACGGGGGCGCCCCAGGCGGATGTACCAAGTTTCTCCCGAATGGCAAGTTCAAGCTCAGGATTTAGCTTTTCAATGGCTTGACTACATCAACGGGAGGAAAAAGTAACGAATCATTGATAATGAATAAGTCTCCTCCAGTCAAACACTAACAATTAGTTATGGATACTGCTATTCTGCCTTCTACGTTCCTGCTAACCTTGTTGTTATCGGTTGGGCTGTTTTTCTTTATTCGTGCCTCGACTAAAGACCGCATAGAAATAGCGCAACTGGTATCTGAGCAAGATGAAGCTGTTTTAATGTCTCAATTAAAAGAGTACTTTCGATCGCGGTCTTACCGAGTGGCAGCGGTAGACCGAGAACAAAATCAGGTAATTTTTGAAGGTAATGTTCGTCCCAGCTGGTTCTTAGCTATATTTCTAACTTTACTGGCCGCGACTGGGATTGTTTGTCTATCTCTGGTTACATACCTGCTTTTTCCTAGCCTCAGTACCCTTGTTCTGGCGATGGTACTGCTGTCGCCTTTAAGTGGTCTATTTTATTGGAAAAAATCTGGAAGACTTGAGAAGGTGTCGCTCAAAGTAGAAACAACTCAGAGCGAACAAACCTCCTCAAGTAAGATCACTGTAGTCGCCCATCGAGATGAACTCAGCGAGTTGCAGAGGACTCTACAGCTCAAGCCTGGGAAATAATTGTTGATTTTTGCGACCATCTCTTAACTATGATATGCAGACTTCTGACCTAACCTACTATGCAGGCAATGGAAAGTAGTCAGGAGAAAATCAAGACTGCTGCTTTGTCAGTTTTCCCCATGACCAACGTCGTGGGGAAAAAATTTAAATTCATTAACTTAAATTCATTGACAGAGCAAACTTTAACCATTTACGGCATAAGAGCGCAACTTCACTCTTCCTTTTAGACGCGCTTGGCTCTATACCCACTCCCTTCTGCATCATCAAATTAGTATCAACCCATGCAATCTAGCGTGGTTTGAAACAGGTTCAATTTCCAACTACCTGGACTAGATTTACTGGCAAATCAGCTACAAACTAAAAAAAAATTAAATTTTGCATAAACTTAGCAATTTTGCCAGTTAATAATAGTCAGGAGCCACACTCAATGCCCAAGATGACCATCTATGGTTCACCGACTAGCTAAAGCAAGAGGTTCTTGACCTGGTGAAGGTTCTAACACCCTCAAACTAGGAAACAAGAAATGGTTTTCCTCTACGTATTGAGCACCAAACAGTCCCTTTTCTGCCCAGAAATAACGATCTGTAGTGTGTTCATTTCGCTTTACAAGTAGCAACGCTGGTGGCAAAATTCCTTCAGCTTGAATGAATCTTCTAGCTGCTGTTACAGGCTTTTCTTCGCCACTTTCGATGCTATATTGAGGCACGTGTTCCAAAATGCGTCGTCCTTCCTGACGACGACGACTCTTCCTTTTGCGTCTCCTTGCCAATCTATTGTCCTCCTCTTTCAAGCTATAGATTGTAGTGATAGCTACAAAATCCGTCGTCATTATATAGGTTCTAGTTCAGAATATCAATAGTTTTTAACCTTTTAATATAAGAAAGTTAATATCTTTGAAACATCGAGAAAATAAAATCACCTAAGAATATAATCCCCTAGTAGAAACCATCTCTTTTGAAAATTTTAGTTAAGCTTTATTAAATGAGTGAGGTAAAAATTAAGTATCCTCTCTTACATCATGCCTCAAAATCTATAATCTTGAGCAAGAGCTAAAAAATGTTAATGTCTGCCAGTTCCGATTTTCTTGCTCTGTGTCGAGAGCAAATAGCGCTACTAACCCAAGGGCTGGGAGCAACTTTAAGTATTGTATACCTAACACAAGAATTGGTAGATACTCCTTCTGGCGATGCCAAACTAATTCCTGTGGTGATTTACCCGGAAACAGCATTATTGCCGCCAGGAGAGGAAACTATTGAAGCGACGGCATATAAGCAACTTCAAGTTGGAAATGCGTTTATATTACCCAATCATCAGGGAAGGTTATTGACAGCAGGTTCAGAATCTCCAACTTCGTCACGGGAGTCTGAAATACCAAATGCATCTCAACCCGATCTTAAAGAGGAATACTTACTTAGTGGCAACCAAATTGTTTTACCTCTGATTTATGAGGGTGTGATGATGGGGTTACTAGTGACACGCAGGAAAGATCGGGCATGGAATGAACACGAGCAAAATCAAATTCAACGGATAGCGCAAACATTAGCGATCGCTTGTATTTTAGATCAGCGGCGAGCATGGTTTGAGCAACAGTTGCGCGAGCAACAAATTCTCCAAGAAAAACAGCGGGATTTGCTGGATAATTTATTGCATCAGTTTCGTAACCCATTAACGGCGTTACGGACTTTTGGCAAACTGCTATTGAAACGACTACGACCAGCAGACGCTAACCGGGATGTGGCAAATAGTATTGTCAGAGAAAGCGATCGCCTTAAAGAATTACTGCAACAATTTGAACAAGTAATTGACTTGACAGAGGCAGATTTAGCACCACTACATCTGCCTGAAGATGAAGTATTTGTAGAAGCAACTATCCAAAAAGACGCTAAACCGCCACTATTATTGCCGGGAACGGGAGATAAAGCAGTTGACTGCTCCCTAGCAGATATATTAGAACCATTATTAATATCAGCCAAAGCGATCGCCCAAGAGCGAAAGCTAAAACTAATAACTGAAATTAAACAGAATTCATCCTTAGTACGTGCCAATGTCAAAGCATTACGAGAGGTGTTAACTAACATTATTGATAATGCTTTGAAATACACTCCCACCGGTGGCAAAATTTTGATTCAGGCGGGACAAGAAAAAGCTCATTTTCAGGGAATAGTTATTAGTGATAACGGGCCTGGCATTCCACCCCAGGATTTAGAACATCTTGGAGAACGGCATTATCGCGGAGTACAAGCGCAAACAGAAATCCCCGGCACAGGTTTAGGGTTAGCGATCGCTAAACAATTAATAGAACAAATGCAGGGCGAAATAGAGGTTTTCAGCCCTGCAATCAACGCTAAATTAACTTCAACCAATGCACCGGGAACTACTTTTATTATTTGGTTGCCGGAAACTAAAATTTAGTCTATTCAAAACGGTTTATCCCGTTTTTCTTTAACTTTTAACGCTGCTCAAAATCTTAATCTAAAAGTATTTATTCACATTATAGTTCAATACGGTTCAGTTAAGCATTGTTTTCCTCTCTCTGTTCCCTCTGTGCCTCTGCGGTTCGTTAAAAAATTGACTTTGATAAAGAGTTTTAGCCTTAACTGAACCGTATTGCATTATAGTTAGCATTTAAAGAGTTAGCATGTCATCCAAGCGCATTGTCATATTACCTGACTGTACTTCAACGAGCGAAGAAGTTAGCTTATCAAACTCTAGAGATACACCTATCTGGTTATTATTTATTAATTTAGACAGTGTTGGTATTTCTTCAAGCGACTCATCACTAACATATGATCTAAGAAGGACAGGATGGATGTCATTGCTATTGATAAAATCAGTAATATTATGCTTGAGTTTCTCAATATCCTTAAGAAGTGAAGTAATTCGCAACTTATCTTCTGTGCCACTCTTATAATAGGAATTCTCACTTTCTTTAATAGTAAGTTTTAAATACATATAAGCAACTCTTTCAAGAATTTCTCTAATTTTAGACATTTTTACATTTTTTGGCTGCTTGCTAAAAGCAAGGTTATCAAAAAAATTCTTTTTTTGTTCATTATCATTATATGGTTCTCTTATATTTATCTTCTTATTTTTAAGAGAATTATTCATAGTCAAAAGACTATTAATTATATCATTTATTCCTGGTTTACTGTAAGTATTGTTTTCAATACCTACGAAAAATATATTGTATATATAAATTCCTATCATGTTTAAATAATAAACACAAGGTTCAATATTTTGGTAGTACACAACTTCCCTTACTATCTCACTATTAGTAATATTATTTATAATTTTCGATACTTCATCTTTATTGTCTTCCTGAAACGAGACGTGTTTATAAGTTAAATTAGACCCTTCAGAAAATTCAACTTGCAACAATACATTTGTAGTATTATTTTGAGGCTTTATTATAATCCAATCTCCCTTTTCAATATTATTTCTATAATAAGACGAATCTAAAAATTGATATTCATATTGTTTGTTCTCTAATTCTTTAATTTTAATTTTTCGACGCAGAAACGCTAAATAATTTGGAACAAAAGGATTTCCCATATCACGAGTAATTTTTGTATATACAGAGTCACTTCTTAAATCTTTCTTATAATACTCTTCCGTCTTGTATGCCTGAAACCTTATAGTTAGATTTTCTGGTTCACCATTTGTCTCTCTAATAACCAAGTTTGTAGGATGTAACTCACTAAATGAGAATGAATTCTGCGAGGATGAAGATTGCACAGAGCGATTAACTAATTCAGATATTTTATCCAAATACCAAAATCCTCTTACAAAACGAGCAGGTAATTTATCCTTATCCAAGTTCTGTAGTTCTTTAAGTGTTTCTAAAAAACTTGGAGTAGGTGAATTATTTTCCTTTTCCCAATTGCGGCGATAAAGACTATTATTTGTTCTTCTAAATTCAAAATTTTTACTCTGCTCTAATTCCAGTATTTTATCAAGCACAAGCTGCACAGCTATTTTATCAGAACTGTCATCGCTAAGGGTATAAAAAGTATTTCCTGCTTTGTAAAGTATGCACTTTAAAATAATCTCAACAATTTCGCGAGGAGCATATGTTGTGGAATTTTTATGAAGCTTAAAAGGCTCAAATACCTGCACTAAACTTGGTTCGCTAGATTGAAGACTAAAAACCTTCTCATAGTCTTCCATTATCTCATCAACTTTTTTCTCGTTTTTGTCATAAATTACTCGAATATTATCATAAAAACGCTCTGGTGATTCTCCACAAGTAAGTAGGTCAAAGAAAATCGCTCCCAAACCAAATAGATCGGTTTGTATTCCTTGCCGTTTATACAATAAAATCTGTGTTTTATGATCATTATTAATATTTTTAATAACATCATTATTCACATTAAGAAAAATGCGTATTGATGAGTTGTCATCAATAGAGATTGACTCAATTTCATACTGTTCTTTATTTTTACTAAAAACTACAAAATCGTTATTTCCAATAATTGAATCACGAAGTTTAGGATCGGTACTAATAAGCTCAACTTTATGGTTTTCGCTATCCACTTGAATATCTGCATCACAAATATCAAAATAGTCTTTTTGTTCAGGTGAACGGTAGTGACGTGTTCCAAGAGGTAGCTCTGCACTAGCTATTGGCAAAGATGTAGTTATTGGATCTCTTTTTGGTAACAGAAAACCAAGGTCGCCAATCACAGCTTTAACCTCAGAACCCTCTTCGTTTACAAAAATATTTGCAGGTTTCATATCGAGGTGTAACAGACCAGCTTTATGAAGAGTTACAAGACCTTGAGCAATATCTTTTAAATATGGAAGTATGTTAGCTATACGATCTTCAAAGGTCATCTGTCTAAGAATCTCATATCCTGTAAGGTTCCCAGCAGTAGTATGTTGAGATTTTTCCTCTTCTGTATTTTGTTTACCGTCTCTTTCCAAAATGTCTTTCAGTGTTGCATCATACTTCTCAGTTACTAAAGCATAGTTTGAGATTCTTAATTGCTCAAAAAATACCTTTAGTGTCTTATAAACATTTGATTCTTGAAATAAATCAGTCCAACCAACTGTCCTAATAACACCAAAAATCTTTCTCTCTCCCTTGGCTCGTGTAATTTCTTGTGTTGATTTAATTTCATTGTCAAAACGTGACTGATCGATCTTATGAGCATAAAGAAGTTTAACAGCAAATCTGTCTTCTTGATTACTATCATGGACTGCAAATACTATACCAAAAGTGCCATCACCAAGTTTAATAGGCTGCCCTTTTGCATCTAATGTCAAATAAAAATTTTGGCTGTTACCCCCTAAGGTTTTAAATGAATATTTGTCAGCTTCTTGTTTAAGGCTATCTTCTTTTTCTAAGGACATAGTAATTTACTCCTGAGCTAAAATAAAGAGAAAATATTCTTTACGAGAGGTTTTGGGTTTATATTCAATTAAGATTGTTTTTTTTACTATGGTTTTCTCTACTGAGAATACTAAGTCAGGAATTGCTTCCAGCTTTATAATTTCGCCGACTTTATACTCTGTAAATTGGAAGGTTTCCGATAACTCTGATGATAAATTATTTATATCTATCACTCGTTTGGAACTATTTCTTGGAAATTCTAATTCTATAACCCCGTTTTTATTAAGACATAATCCAAATTGTTCTGCATTTTCGATTGTTTTAATCAATGCCCACTCATTTTCCTGTATGGGAATTAATTTAATATTGTCAATTAGCACTGATTTATCTTCTGGTTTTCCTTTTTTGTTCCACCAACTTTTTTGATTAATAATTAAATGTAATCCACTGCTAAAAGGGACATTTTTAATATTGAACTTGATGTTGTTTCCTGGCTCTGTTCTCCGTTTTTCTGGCGTATTCTTTGGAAGAAAAGCAATGGATTCATTTACATTGTCTAACGAATTCTCTAAGCTTTTATTTGTAGAATCTCTGGGAGTAATTATAGCTAAAGGCTTATTTTTATTACCTATTATAACGAAATTAAAATTAATAGACGGATTGATATTTTCTGCCAGCTTTAGATTCAGATTTTCGATACCTGTAAGTTTAGGGATAAATCCTTGAAGTAATTTAATAATATCTAATAAATCTTGATTCATAAGCCTTATTTCCTTTCTCTACCACCTAATTAATTTACGCGCTTGAGCAAAAGTACCAACATTAAAATTATTTTTAATAAATCCTAGAAAAATTAGTCTTGTCTTACCTCTGGAGCGCCATTATCACTCTCATCAATGAAAATATCGCAAAATTACTGCTGAAACTTAGTTTCAGCAATTTTATAAAAATGGTAAGTTTAGTCAAAAAATAGTGTGAGTACTACATGCTTACAATATACAGCACTTACACTAATCTTACAATTCGACTTTAGATTGACGCTCTTTTATTACTCTCATTAGAGAATATTTAGAACCTTGTTTCTGTGTGCTTGCTTCCAAATGAAGATTTTTTGATTTTGCCGATCAAACCTTTTAAAAAGATTCAAGATCAGCATCTTATTTTTCTCTCATCAGATATATAAAAGAGGGCTAAAGTCGAGTTACAAGTTATGATGTGCTTACCCTGGAGAGGAAAAAATTTTAAGAGTATCCCAAATTTACAAAATATATTCGACATCTCCAGAAATTATTATTTGTTGCCTAAAACCCTTGTAGAGCCGTAGCACTGCTACGTCTCTACATTCGTTTTCGGAGAAGTCTAATCTATGCGAACAGATTGTAAGTTATAACTTTGCATTAATAACTATCTGAGTGAAACCAACAAGTTTTGATTGATGGTCATTTGTAAATCGGTATTTGGGTCAATGGCGATTAAGTCAACACTATTCTTACCGAAGAACAGACCAACCAACGCACCGATACCAGCACCACCCAAGACTTCTTCTGTGGCGATCGCGCGATCGCCTGTGACAGCAGATACCGCAGTTGCCGCACCTGCGCCCAATACAGTATTCTTGATAATTGAACTAACACTAGTACCCTTCTTGACAGTTTCAGTTTTGGTAATAACGTCAGAAGTAGCGTTCAACTGATACTCTTGACCATTGGTCAAAACCAGTTTTTCAGCAACGAATTGAGAACCGCCTGTAGCAGGTTTGAGTTGACCAACAACTTGACTCCCAGCAGGAATCACTACAGCTCCGTCTTGCGTAACCACGTTTTGGGATACTGTCAATGTCAAGGGCGAGGTTTCATCCTTTGTAACGAGAATTTTTTCTGCCTTGTCATACTTCACAGGAATAGCAGTCCCTTGAGCAATTGTCACTGATGTAGGTGTTGGAGTAGTAGATCCGACAGCCACAACATAAGGTGAGTTAATTGCTGAGGCTTGATTAGAACTAACCAATGCTTGGTAGATAAAAGCTGCTACCTGAGCGCGAGTAGCAGTTGCAGTTGGATTCAGGAAGTTCACATTTGGATAGTTCACCACAATTTGCTTTTGGGTTGCAGCGGCGATCGGGCTACGGGCATAGCTAGCGATGTTAGAGGCATCGTTGAAGTATTGCAGAGTGCTTTCTGTATTACCGCTAGGAGTATATTCCAGACCGTTAGCAAGGGAAACTAAAACCTGTTCGCGGGGAATAGCTTGATTAGGCTCAAAGCGATTTCCAGGATAACCAGATAAGAAACCAATGGTATAAGCTTGCTGAATCGCACTGGATGCCCAATAGTTGCTAGGCACATCAGCAAAATTGATTGGCTGCCGTTGTTGTGCTTTTTGGAAAGCTTTGTTGACCATCGCAGCAAATTGAGCGCGTGTCACCGGTTCTTCTGGGCGGAAACTACCATCAGGAAATCCGGCAATTACACCTCGTTGAGATAATTGTTGAATAAATTGTGCCGCCCAATAGTTAGATGAAACATCAGAAAAAGTAGTTTGAGCTAAAGATGGTGAAGATGTAATGAAAGGTGCTACAGTACCGACTGTAATGCTCAAAGCCATGAGTGCAGTTGTTCTAGATTGCCAACGATTTAAGTTAAACATTATTTTTTTGCTCCAGTCCTATTATTTTTTTTACTGTTAATTAGTTAGACATTTACTAAAGTACAAGGTTCCTAATTTTTATGCTTTTTGTAAAAACCATTACTTTAGTCATGCAGTCATTATTAAAAAATCTATGCCAAACGAACTAGCTAATAGAAGTAATGCAATCACACTATTACCTATTAGCAAACTTCAGAAAATATAGATACTGAGTGAGACGATATAGAGAAAGAATAGTTGCTGTTAAATAGAAAATTTTATGGTTAAAAGTGAAGGCGATCGCACACTCTCGTTCAAGTAGCGATCGCCTCTTGAATAACTATCTAAATCAACAGATTCTAATTGTGACTGATAGAGGTGTTGAAGTAGTAGACTCAACAACCATTGTATAGGGCGAGTTAATTGCTAAGTTTTAACACAACATAAGGCGAGTTAATTGCTGAGGCTTGATTAGAACTAACTAATGCTTGGTAGATAAAAGCTGCTACCTGGGCGCGAGTAGCAGTTGCGGTTGGATTGAGTAACTTGACATTCGGATAGTTCACCACAATTTGCTTTTGGGTTGCAGCTGCAATTGGGCTACGGGCATAGCTAGCGATATTAGAGGCATCGTTGAAGTATTTCAGAGTGCTTTCGGTATTGCCACTAGGACTATATTTCAAACCGTTAGCGAGGGCAACCAAAACCTGCTCGCGGGGGATAGCTTGATTAGGCTCAAATCGATTTCCAGGATAACCAGATAAGAAACCAATGCTATAAGCTTGCTGAATCGCACTAGATGCCCAATAGTTGCTAGGTACATCAGCAAAACTGATTGCAGTCCGTTGTTGGGCTTTTTGGAAAGCTTTGTCAACCATCGCGGCAAATTGAGCGCGTGTAACTGGTTCTTCTGGGCGGAAGCTACCATCAGGAAATCCGGCGATTACACCTTGCTGAGACAATTGTTGAATAAATTGTGCTGCCCAATAGTTAGATGAAACATCAGAAAAAGCAGTTTGAGTTGAAGATAGGGGGGAGCATCCCACTGTGATCTGTTTGCCTTGCAAAGGATAATTCACTGGATCGCAAACAAAACCTGCCGAATTAGCCTGTACAGAAGTCCGGGTTGGCGGATTTTGTTTCTCTGGCTGTGATTTCCAATCGTCAGATATTTTTTCGAGAGTGGGATGCTTACTTAAAAACTCTGAGTCTGCAACAATATCGTGAGGGCCCTTAGCACTTATTTTAGAGCTATTGAGATAGATATTATAATCATAAACAACGTTTTTGTTTTTAGTATTGTTATTAATGTTTTTTCCAGGAAAAGCATAGAGAATGTTCCTGAGAATTTTGACATCAGATGAGGTATGAGCAAATATTTGCCCACCATTAAGTTCTGGACTCTGATTATTTAAAAAAGCTGTGTTATTTACAATATCAACATGGTCGCTAAAAAAGGCATGAATACCCGATCCACCATTATTAAATGCAAGATTGTTTTTAACTAAAGTACGTCCTTTATATGCACCCAATTTTGAGGTGTCTTGATTTCTTGTACTATCGATAATAATGCCATTACCGTCTGTGATCTTTCCAACTGCAATCCAAGGGATGTACATACGATTGTTGTAGGTCTTGTTGTTGGTAACAAACATCTTGTATCCCTGGTTGTTGTCAGAATTCCAATTATTCAACATTGAAATGCCACTGCAACCATAAACACTGTACCAGGCATTATTAAATACCACATTATTATCTATTGTCACATAGTCTGCTTGAATCGCTGAAATACCTGCTCCTCCACAGTCATGCACTTTGTTGTTCAGAATACGGATGTGATGAACATGACCATTAGTTCGTCCATCAACGCTTATACAGTTTCCATTTGTCAGTGGGTTTACTTTGTTAGTCTTCTCTTTCATCGCATAATCAAGGGTGATATTGGCATTGTTTCCCATAACCTCCAGCCCGTTGATCTCGATATATGAAGCTTTATTTGAAATCGTTATACCATTCCATGTATTGTGCTGAATTTTTGGTAAATGCCCAGGATATGCTTTATACCTAATCCATGCATTTGCAGTTCCAGAACGTTTAATACTTACTACACTCCCAGCTTTGCCTGTATTTGTGTATACTCCATTCATTATCAATACTGTATCGCCAGGGTTGGTAAGGTCTGCTGCCTTTTGAATTGTTTTAAAGGCAGATGAAGTAGAAAGTCCGCTATCATTGTCGTTTCCATTACCACTAACATAGTATGTTTTCGGTGTTGAATTCGCGCTGATTAGCTCACGGCTAGATAGACTCATTTCCTTGTTAGTGGATACCTGACGGGCGTTTTCAACTAAAGATACTTTTATATTGTCTCCCGGAACCAAAAGACTTAATACTACGGGAATTGCAAGATATGTGCTTAAATTTAAACCTTGAATTACCACAAGAAAAAGCTCCTCGATCGCTACTACTTAATAAAAGTATCAGGATATTCCATCATTTTGAATACTCTTTTAGATACAGAATACAATAGAGGTAAGTTTTAAATAAGTATTACAATAAAGATTGATACTAATTAAGACGATATAGAGGTGGAATAGTTGCTGTTCAATAGAAGTTTTTAGGATTAAAAATAAAGGCGATCGCACACTATAGTTAAAGTGGCGATCGCATATAAGGAATGATTAAGTTCACAACTTGAATGAAGTTAAATTTAGTAGCGGGATTGTGGTACTAAATTCAAGTTAGAATTCAGAGTGAGCTTTAAATCCTGTGCAGGTCTGAGTACAAAGGCATTTCCTTCTTTTTTCCGTAACAGCACGCTAGCACCCGCACCCGCAGCCGCACCAATAACAGGTTTTAAATCGTCAATTCTGCGATTACCAGTAATTAATGAACCTAAAAGACCAGCACCCCCACCAATAGCTGCGTCAGTTAAAACCTGAGTTGTGTTGGGCTTCTGTGAAACTCTTTCAGTTGTGGTGTATGTCCGAGAAGTTGCATTAATCGACTGACGCTGACCGTTAGAAAATTCTAATTCTTGAGCGACAAACCGCACACCTTTTCCTTGGTTATCATCATCTCTTGTATCTCTGGAATAACTATCTAACTCAACAGATTCTAGCCGTCCATTTACTTTAGTACCAGCAGGAATTAAGACGTTTCTATTTCTGTCGATAATGTCGTTCGCTATTCTCAAGGTTAGAGATTTACTTTCTCCAGGAGCAATAGTAATTGTCTCTTTTTCGTAGGTGACAGGAAGAGCAACTCCAGAAGGAATGGTAACGTTTCCGTATTGTCCATTTCTGTTTTGCCCAATGTTGTATTGAGCATTAGCAGGAGCCAAGCTGAATAGGGGGCTAATGACGCTTGTAGTAACTGCTATTGCCATAAGTGCAGCAGTTCCAGATTTCCATTGATATAGGCGTGTCATAAGAAGGTTATCCTTTGTGTATGTGATGTATGTAATGACGAGGATTCACTGAGTTTGTTTCTGACTGTTTTTGAACCTGTCTATAGAAGTATTCCGAAGATAAAAGTACTTATTATGATGGGAAGTCTTTGCGATCGCAATCACTCTTCAGAATTTTTATCCTCCTAATGTGCGTCACTCCAAATTAGAGGCGAGACACCTATAAGACGTAAATGAGTATCATTTTGTTCCAAAATACTGTTTTACTACTCATGTCCACATATCTAAGCCATTGAATAGAGGCGAATTGGCTGACTGCGAACTCTTACTTTCATTCTAGATTGATTTGCTAGGATTTGGGAAATATTTTCGTTTTCTTAACGAATGATTTACTATCCGTTATGTAGGTATTTAAGATTGCTGCTGGCGCTTTTTAATCTCTGCGATCGTTAATAACAAAGTATCTTCTATTTGCTGTCGAATTTCATGGTTGACATAACAATCGCTATTTAAATAAGATATAGCAGTTTCCGGACTGGTGAGGTACTTTTTCAAAGCTACTAACTTTGGTAACAAAGATTTGGGTGTACCTCAGTTGCTTAGAAAACGCTATATAGGCACTTCAGATTATCAAACTTTTGCCAAAGCCTTCTTGTTTCTCATAGCATACTTCTTTTTCAACCCTGGTAGAGCTGCAAGGATTATACTTATACCAAGGATAGTAGACGGTTCAGGAATGGAGGAAGAAGATGTATTAATACGTTGAGCGAAGATACCTGCTTGACCTTTTTGGCTACCTTGTGTCTGCCAAGCTATTACAAATTCTGCTGAATCATTATTAGGAACAATTGAAAAATCGTAGATTTGATTTCCTTCTGAAGCAATGGTGAAGGGATCGCTGATTAGATTGCCTGATGTACCAATAAACTGCCCAATTAAGCCAGATTCGTTTTTCCATGCAAGTAGATAAGTTTGTAATTTTTCATTAAAAGCAACAGACAAAAAATCAAAAGATAAATTGCTACTGACAATAATCTCACTGCCGATTGTTGTCCCACTCTTATCAAGAAAGCGACCACGGATTTGTTGATCTTCAAAGTTCTTATAAATAACGAGGAATTGTTTACTAATAGGGTTAAAAATTGTTCTGATAGGACTTAGAGGCGTCATACCAGATTTAAAATCTGGTGGCGGTACAATTTCAAGTTGTTCGCTTATTAGTCCACCGTCTGCATTAATAAAACGACCTTGTACTGTATAGTTGGGAGAACTTCCTTGCTCGCGCCAGGTTGCTAAGTATTGGTTATTAACACTGTCCAATGCAACCTGTCCATTGGGAGCGCTATCACCAGAAGTATCAAGAGGAATATTAGAATTAATTAAGGTTCCATCCGATTTAATTCGCTGCCCCAAGATTTTGTTGCCGAAGCCTGTACTTGGGTCGAAGTCGTCGGAGGCTCTAGCTGTCTGGAAGTATTGGTTAACTTCAGGATTATAAAGTAGACTAATTTCTTGCCCTGCACTACTGATTAAAAAATTGTCTCCAATGAACTTGCTGTCTGCTGTTAGTAGTTGACCTACAGAGTTGTTATAAGGGAAAATTGGGTCTCCTTGAACTTGAAAACTCACTAAGTATTGATTATCAGTACTGTTATAAGCAATAACTGGCTGAAATTGACTACCTAAATATCGACGAGATAAGTTGACGTTTCCCTCAATTAAAGAACCTGTAGTGGAGAATCTCTGTGATACCAAACCTAGTTGGGAAGACCGTAGCTGAGTCCATACAGCTATATACTCTTGATCGATACTGTTGTAAGCTAAGTATGGATCAACAGGATATGAACCTGTCCCTTCTGATAGTTTAATAGGATTGCCTATTAGGGCTGCATATGCAGAGTTAATTCCTATCGTTGTTAAAGTCAATACTGTGGTAGAAATAAAAAATTTAATTGGTTTGCAAAATTTTCTATTCATGTCACTTTTGAATAAAATTTTTGAAAAGTTAAGAGATAGTAAAAATTCTTGCAGTTCTAACATCTTCAAAAAGTCCATTATCAGTTCGGTAGAGAGTGTAGCAAAAACAGATGGATTTGGGGAAAGATAGAAATCATTAAGCCATGTATCAATAGCTTTTTGCCTACCAGCAGCAGCTTTGGTTTGAGTACCACTTGTAAAGCAGTGGCTAATCCACTAGCTCGTAGCGAACTTAGCGATCGCCCGCACATAAGCTAACCACTAGACTTTTGCTGATTCTAACTGCCTATTTGGCGATTCATCCTCATCGCATACACAACTCACTAATATCACAAACCTGTATTTAAATCTAGAACAAACACTCACCTGTCAAAGTATGGATGTAGTGATTCAAATGATTTGGGAGTGAGTCAATGTTATCCAAGAAATTTCCTTCAAGAGATGAAGTGCTGGCTGTTGTAACACTGATTATGGTGATTGGTTCTCTCACTCTTGCAGTTATTGACGAGAAGAGTCGCCCTCAATTTCTATATTTAACCAAATTTGCTGTCGGTACATATATTGGATTGTTGATACCTCGGTCAAGATCAAGCGATAGCAATTAGCCAATGACAAATTCTCTCTTGCGACTATAGCAATCCTAAATAATTCATAAGAGACAAGATCCCCGACTTCTTTGAAAAGTCAGGGATCTGTAACTTTCAACTCTCACAAATCAAATAAGAATGTTTTCTTTTGAGTTAACACAAAGAAATAACTAAAAGCCTCCAGATGAGTTTCATTTTTCTCCGAAGATAGCAAAAGTTCTTTATGGAACAAGAAAAATTGACTCATTATATTGTTAATTTTTGTAAAATTGATGTCTTCAAGACTAGAAACCTGATATCTAGATAGCTAAACTAACAAACAGTGCATCTGTACTGTTAATTATTAAAAGTAGATGTGGCGCTATAGCGTGAATGATCCCAGTACAACTTATCCTCAAAAACTTTCTTAGTTACCGTGATGCAACTTTAGATTTTGGCGGTTTGCATACGGCTTGTATTTGTGGTTCCAATGGTGCGGGTAAATCTTCTCTTTTAGAAGCAATCACTTGGGCGATTTGGGGTGAAAGCCGTGCCACTGTTGAAGATGATGTCATCTATTCTGGTGCAAAAGAAGTTCGGGTTGATTTTACTTTCCAAAGTAACCAGCAAAAATATCGGGTGATTCGCACCCGAATTCGGGGAGGTACTAGCGTCCTTGAATTTCAAATAGAAATACCATCTGGGTTTCGCTCACTCACCGGCAAAGGGGTAAGAGCAACCCAAGATTTGATTTTAGAACACATCAAGCTTGATTACGATACATTTATTAATTCTGCCTACTTACGTCAAGGTCGTGCAGATGAATTCATGCTCAAGCGTCCCACAGAACGCAAAGAAATTTTAGCGGAGTTGTTGAAACTCAATCAGTATGATGACTTGGAAGAACGGGCAAAGGAATCTTCTCGTCAGTTTAAAGCAAGGGCAGTAGAGTTAGAGCGTTCTTTGGAGTTGATAAAAATTCAGCTGCAACAACGCGAGATCACCCAAGCGCAAAGAGTGGAGTTAGAAACCGAACTCAATCAACTGCAACAGGTACAAGCTTTTGATAATATTCAATTGCAAAGTTTGCAAGTTGTCCAGCATCAGCGCCAAAATTGGGAACAACAACTCAATTTTGTAAAGCAACAATATCAAAATCTTACCCAAGACTGCGATCGCCTCCAACAAGAACAATCAGCTATTGGCTCTCAGCTATCAGATTTAGAAAAAATATTACATCAAGAAGCCGAGATTAAAGCTGGATATGCCCAATATCAAAGTTTACAATCTCAAGAAGAAGCTTTTGCCGTCAAATTTGAAGAACACACCCGCGCCCAACAGAATCGTCAACAAAAGCAACAACAGCTTACCAAACAAATTCACGAAATTGAACGGCAACTGCAACAAGCCCAAGCGCAGCTAGAAGCTTTACAGCAACAAGAGCGAGACATTCAACAAACTCTCACCAAATCGGGTGAAGTAGAAGCCGCTTTGTCACAACTAACCGCAGCCCGTCACCATGTTGCTCGTCTAGATCAACTGCAAATGCAAGTGACTCCCTTGTTGCAACAACGGGCAACTTTACAAAGCCAACTCGATCGCACTCATGCTGGTTTAGTAGCGCGACTCGAACAACTCCAAAGTACTGAGAACCAATTGCAACGCCAGCATGGCCGCCAACCACAACTGCAACAAGCGGTGATGGATGTGGCAATCCAGATTGAGGAACTGGAGAAAAAGCGGGTTTATCTGCAACGAGTCCAAGAAAAGGGGCAAGAAAGGCGGCACTTTATCGAACGTCTGCAAGCTCATCAACGGGATTATGAAAAACTGCTGGGAGAATTAGAGCAGAAATTACAAATGCTCCAAAATCCTGAAGCACTTTGTCCATTATGTGAGCGTCCACTGGATGAACATCACTGGAGTCGGGTGGTGGAAAAAACCCAAAGTGAGTTAGAGGATACTCAAGGGCAGTTTTGGGTAGTGCGAGAACAAATGGCTGTATCTGACCGAGAAATTCAGGTACTTAGGCAGGAATATCGCGATATATCCCAACAATTGGCAGGTTATGATGGTTTACGGGAACAACGGGGACAGTTGGCAGCCCAGTTAGAAGCGACAACTGATGTGCAACAACAATTACAACAAATTGCTGCTGAAAAACAGCATTTAGAGCGATCGCTCCAAGCTGGTGATTACGCTCCCGATAAACAAGCCGAACTCCGGCAACTAGACCAATATCTGCAACAAGTTAATTATAATGAACAAGACCACGCCCTCGCCCGGAGCGAAGTTGAGCGGTGGCGATGGGCAGAAATTAAACAAGGGCAAATTAAAGATGCAACTAAGCGACAAGCGCAATTATTAGCCCGAAAACCAGAATTACAATCCCAAATTGACCAATTACAAGCCAGAATCCAGCAGGATCAGATTGATTCTGAATGGGCTAAACAAATCGCGGCTCTTGAGCGTCACATTACTGAAATTGGCTACAGTTCCGAGCAGCATAACAATTTGCGTATGGCTGCAAAGAAAGCTCAATCTTGGCATTTGCGGTATCAACAACTGCTATCAGCCCAGCAGCAGTATCCCCAACTCCAGACGAGATTGCAAGAGTTAGAGGAGTCTAAAAGCGCCAGATTAACCGAGCGCCAAAAACTCGGCGGACAAATTGAAAGCATTATTCAGCAACTACAAGCAACAGCTAACCCATCTGCCCAAATTCAAACTTTAGAGCAGCAGTTAGCAATACGTAGACGGCAACTCGATGAGCAAATTACAAAGTTGGGACGTTTAGAACAGCTGGCACATCAACTCGAAACCCTGCAAATTCAGTACGAACAACAGCAGCAGCAATTACAATCTTGCAAGCAGGAATATCGGGTTTATCAGGAATTAGCGCAAGCATTTGGTAAAAATGGTATCCAAGCACTGATGATTGAAAATGTCTTACCACAACTGGAAGCCGAGACAAATCAACTACTTTCGCGTTTGAGTGGGAATCAATTTCATGTACAATTTATTACTCAAAAAGCTGGACGCAGTGCTAAATCAACCAAGAAAAATGCCAAGTTGATAGACACTCTAGATATTTTAATCGCCGATTCTAGAGGAACACGAGCTTATGAAACTTACTCTGGTGGAGAAGCCTTTAGAATTAACTTTGCAATTCGTTTAGCTTTGGCGAAACTATTAGCGCAACGGGCGGGGGCGGCGTTGCAATTGTTGATTGTAGATGAGGGTTTTGGTACACAGGATGCCGAAGGATGCGATCGCTTGATTGCTGCGATTAATGCGATCGCCTCCGATTTTGCTTGCATCCTCACTGTTACCCACATGCCCCACCTCAAAGAAGCCTTCCAAGCCCGGATTGAAGTCAATAAAACTCAAGAAGGTTCACAGTTGAGTTTGTCAATTTAATTACGAATTACGTTAGCGCAGCGTTAGCGACGCAGGAGCGTCATTACGAATTAGTTAATTGTATTTTACCCGTGCATCTAGACCTAATGAGCGGAGCTTTTTCGTTAGGGTTTCTGCTTGGGCGCGATCGCTAAATGCTCCAGCATTCACATAATCACCTAGACCAGATTGCTCCGCAACAGCGTTGGGTATATATTGTTGCACTTTACTCAGAGTATCATTACTGGAAATTGGAATTATTACTCTGTAAGGATTATTAGCAACTAATGTATTGCCATTGGTAACAGGTACTACATAGTCATTGGCAGGAGGTAATGCATAGCGATTAGTGTCAGCTAATACATAATTATTATTCTCAGTATAATTGGCCGGAGTTGAACCATTCAACCCCAATGCTTCCCAAGTTTGCCAATCTACATTTCCAGTCGAATTAATTCGAGAATATTGCTGGAATGCAACCACAGATTGTCTGGTGTAATCGTTGAAAAGTCCATCAGGATTAGCATTAGAGAAACCCAACTGCGCCAAACGCTCTTGAACTACTCTGACATTTTCTCCGCGATCGCCTACAGTTAGATAATTTCTACCTGGTTGTTGAATACCACCTGTAGAGACTCTACGCACTGAGTCCAAAACTTGGGCATTAGCAATGCCATCAACAGGTAGTCCATTATTTCGCTGGAATGCAATTACAGCTTCTCTAGTCATTGGGCCAACATTCCCAGTGGCATCAGCATTTAAATAACCTAGCTGCCGCAAACGCACTTGGAGTTCTCTGACTTGTTGAGTGGAAAGACCCGATCTTCCTGGAGTTGGAGAGGAACCCATTAGTGCGTTCCAAGTTTGTTGATTCACAATCCCGCTAGCAGTTATGCGATAACTTCGCTGGAATGCAATTACAGCATCTTTAGTAATTCGTCCAAAATTCCCCGTGGGATTGGTATTAAAGTAGCCTAACTGCCGTAGACGCTGTTGTAATCTTGTGACGGCTGCACCAGTTTGACCTTGAGAAAGAGTAGGATATTGACCAACTGGCGATCGCGACGCTGCGCCACTGATATTTCTATTAGAACTTCTACTTTGACACGCTCGTTGCAAGGCTCGTTGAGTAGTAATACCCACAACTCCATCAGCCGATATTCTATTGGCTTGCTGGAATTTGATCACAGCATTTTGAGTCAAACTAGCAAACTTACCTGTAACCGGGCCGTTAAAATAGCCTAACTTTTTTAAACATCTCTGGCTACTGCTAACTTCAGGCCCATTACTTCCTATTTTCTGGAGTGCTAAAGCTTGCCCAGCAATACTCAGAAGCCCCGTAATCAGAGCCACAGACAAAAGACGCATTGCAGCACCAGTCGATAACTTTTTCCAATTTAAAAATTTAAAATTAACTACGATAGGAACAACCTTGATGCTTTCGGATGCCTCGTAGACTGAGGCAAGCTTTATTAAATGGCTAGCTACCCCTGTTTTCACTTGCTTTTTTAAAGTTAATGACTATAAAAAAGTATACCACTTAGCTATATGTAAGAATTACTTTTCGTATGATTCTTTACAAGTAAGTGTCCTGGGGAGCAGAGAGTGGGGAGATGAGGGAGATGAGGGAGATAGAGGGACAAGAGGACAAGGGGGTAAACAAAACTTCTAACTCTTAACTCAGCACTCAGCACTCCTAATGCCCCATGCCCAATGCCTATTGTTCATCAACTTTTTCAGTATTACCTGCTTTCACCCAACCTTCTTGTTCGCTACCTTCCAAACGGATCTTTTGCCAAGCTTTATCCTCACTTTCTGACAAAATAATAATTTTTTGATTAAAAGCAACTCCACCAATCTTTTCAGCTTCTTGATTTGGTTGCGATCGCAAACTCAAGCCTTCAGCCCAACTAACACGCCCTTGGTAAGCTCCTGCTGGTAATGGTTTTGATGATGGGGTAGCCTTTGGTGATTCTGTGGGAGTAGAGGTTGGAGGCGATTGAGTAGATGTCCCAGGTGTAAGAGCGGGCTTACCTCCTCCAGGCTCAGTTTTTTTAGGAGCTTGGGCTTTCACCGAAGGACTATCATTGGAATAAATGGGTTTGGCAGGGGCTATGCCGGTACGATTCATAAAATAGAGTGCAATTGCAGCACCGCCACCTATTAGCACAGCGATCGCTAAGAAAAACCCCAGTATAAACTTTGTTAAGCCAGACAACATAATTAAAACCTGATTATTAAGAGTCAAGGGTGAAGGTGAGCCAGTCGTGCGTATTTTCCCTCATTAAAGTGAGTGGCGTTTAACTGGCTCTCAAGGGTTACGAGTACAGAAGCAAGTAACCCATCAGTATAAGAATCAATAGTCCATAATAATTCATCATTAACTATTGACTTTTGACTAACTGATTATTGTAGCTATGCTGAATAGACATCTGGTGAAATTAAATATGCGTTATCCAAAACCTTTGTAGAGACGTAGCACTCCTGCGTCTCTACATTTAATTTATTTTGGTTCACGTGGTGCGCCGGAGGCGTTCGCTCAAAGGATTGTGTTTAGATGCTAAACGCGCTCTCCCAGCAGCAGCCCATTCTTGGAGTTGCTGAATTTGCTCTACGGCAGTTCTTGCTAAGGGTATGATTTGACTAGCTGCTTCTAAAATGTCGTCGGTAGCAAAGTCGCGGTTTTGGCTAAATCCAATATGCATCGCTTCAATTAAAGTTTGCTCAATCTCGGCTCCAGAAAAATCGGGCGTTTCATAAGCTAGCCTGTCGATGTCATAACTTTTCAAGTTATGGGGGCGCAGTCGGGATAAATGAACATCATAAATTGCTTTTCTCTCTTCTTGGGTGGGCAAACCCACAAAGAAAATTTCGTCAAATCGCCCCTTGCGGAGCATTTCCGGCGGTAAAGCTTGAATATCGTTGGCGGTGGCGACGACAAACACGGGTGAGGTTTTTTCGGCTAGCCAGGTAATAAAAGTACCAAACACACGGCTGGCTGTTCCGGCATCACCTTTGCTACCAAGTCCAGCAAAGGCTTTATCTATTTCATCAATCCACAAAATACAGGGTGCGAGGGCTTCAGCTACTTGGATCATTTGGCGAGTCCGAGATTCTGATTCACCCACCAAACCACCAAATAACCTTCCCACATCTAGACGTAGCAGGGGTAAATGCCAGTGATGAGCGATCGCTTTTGCTGTTAACGATTTACCAGTTCCCTGGATACCCACCAACATTAAACCACGGGGGTGCGGTAATCCGTACTGTCGCGCTCGATCGGTAAATGAACCTCCCCGACGAATCAGCCAATCTTTCAAGTTATCGAGTCCGCCAATATCAGAAATTTGCTCAGTGGCAGGGTAGAAGTCCAGGATTTGGGTTTGGCGGATAGTTTGGCGCTTTTCTTCCAAAACTAGATCCACGTCTTCTGGTCGCAATTCACCGTGAGTTGCGATCGCTTTTGCCAAAACCCGGCGAATCCGTTCCATCGAAAGTCCTTGACAAGAGCGTACCAAGTCATCTAAAACTTTGCCAGAAAGGGAGTTACCTGTACTTTGCAGCAAGCGTTCTACCTCAGTTTTAATTTCTGGGGCGGCGGGTAAGGGAAACTCGACGACTGTCAACACTTCCGTTAAATCGTCAGGAATAGCGATGCGCGGCGACAGTAGGACAATATTTTTGGGTTGCGACTTGAGAAGTCTCGACAGGTTGCGGAGTTTGCGGGCGATCGCTACATCATCTAAAAAGCGATGATAATCTCGGAGAATCAATACCGCAGGTGCGGAAGCTGGTAATTTTTCGATAAATTCTAAAGCTTGCAACGGGTTACGTCGCCCAAACCCCACATCATTGGGGTTTCCTTGGTAGCCATCGACAAAATCCCAAGTATACACTGGGCGATTACCCTGGTTGGTTGCTTCTTCCCGGATAGCTGCTTCTACCCGTTCTTCCTCATAAGTGGGAATATAAATCAAAGGGTAGCGGGCGCGTAGCAGCAGTTTAAACTCTTCACGGAAGTTCATATTTTGCTGTGGTTATTAGTTCTTCTCTCATTGTTCAGGTTTGTATCGCCTCTAACAACTAAAAAACCAATATCTACCAGTTCATAGCGGTGGCCAGTGCGATTGCTCTATGTGAGATATTCCTCAAGGGTAAGCGATCGCTCTTTTGTGGTGGGTATAGTTGAATCATCTGTCAGGATAATCAGGTGCTTAAAACTACTCAATTTTTTACAGACTCTTGCCAAAAAATGCTTAAAAATTGGATGTAAACATTGTTTATCGTTAGCAAATTCAGAATTTTTTGAGATGCCTATTTAAAACTATAAATAATAAGCAAATTTATGATAGCTTCAGCAAAAAAGTTGAAAATTTTATAGAAAATTCCTTCAAAGATATTCCACAAGATACAGTTTTTACTAAAGAAATGGCATCAGAATTAGCTATAGAATGTACTGATAAAATTGCCGCTTTGCTACACGAGAACGGATTTTTTAATCAGGAGTAAAGTTTATAGGGCGTGTTAGGTACTCTAGGCAATTTATACTTACAAAGAGATAATTAATTACGCCGTAATACAGGAAACGGCGCATTAAATATCTATCCCGGAAGTTGCTTTTTCAAAGCTTCCAGAGAAGCCCAACGGTTATCAACTGGAGTTTCAGGACTATCAGAACTGTCAACTGTAATACTTACAGGAATACCTGGACAATTGCGATGCCTAGGTTGGTAAACTACGCACGGGCGGGAAATCGCCTTGGTTAAGATGCTCTTAATGTTCTGTTACCAAACCTGGGAAGGTTTTAGATTTAGTAAGGTAGGATGTATATACTCAAGTAAGGAATCCTTACATTTGATAGCAAAGACTATGAGGAAAGTCATGCTCGCCAAGTTAACTTCTAAAAATCAACTAACGCTGCCTAAAAGTATTACTCGTGAAATCGGTGAGGCTGAGTATTTTGAGGTAAAGGTGGAGGGAGGGCAAATTATTCTGACTCCTGTAAAAATTCATCGGGCTGATGCGGTTCGATCTAAGCTGGCGGATTTAGGACTGAGTGAGCAGGATGTGGCTGATGCAGTGGCTTGGGCGCGTCAATCTTAATGGTTTGTCCACGGGTGGTAATTGATACTAATATTATCATCTCGGCGCTGATATTTGGGGGCAGAATATCTAGGCTTCGTTTGGCATGGCAGGACGATCTCTTCACTCCGCTGGTTTCTAAAGCGACAACAACTGAGTTAATCCGAGTGCTGGCTTATCCAAAGTTTAAGCTCACGCCAACTGAGCAAGAAGATTTACTATCGGATTACATACTCTTTTGTGAAGCTGTAGCAATGCCCGGCCGCTTACCTGTAATTCCTGAATGTCGTGATCCGTTTGATGTGCCTTTTTTACTTTTAGCTGTGGTAAGTGAGGCTGATTATCTCGTGACGGGCGATCGCGATTTACTCAGTCTAAAAGATAATTTTTCTTGCCCGATTATCACGGCTGAAGATTTTCTAAATGTTATTGATGGTCAGTCACCCTAATTTTTCTGGTGATGCCTTGTAAAAGTGGTATTTGTTGCCATAAGTTTTCCCACTGCTTACAGAAGTCATCTACATCGCAGAATATTTGTGTAATGTAGAGCCGAGATACAATAGTAGACATAAACTTTCTGATTGCATCTTACAAGCCTCATATATTTGCCACCCATGCTGTCTCTGTCGAGTTAATATTCCCGAAAGCGATGCCTAGGTTGGTAAATTACGCACGGGCGGGCAATCACAGAATTTTAGGCATCAGTAATAAGCTATTAGCCGGGAAGTTGCTTTTTCAGTGCTTCTAGAGAAGCCCAACGGTTATCAACTGGAGTTTCACCACTATCAGAACTATCAGAACTATCAACTGTACTACTTACTGGAATACCTGGACAATTGCGATCGCACAGTTGCCGTTGTGGTACTGCCAAGCACATCTGCTCATACAGCCATTCGTTTGGATAAAAATAACCATCAGGCGGTAAACTTTCCAGCAAATCTTCCATGACTACTTCCCTTTCTAAGGGCAAGTCATTTGCCTGATTTGCAGTTTCGTCTAACCAGATGATTTCTTTTGTATCAAGCCCTAAACGGCGATTGTATTGCTGCAAACAGCGGTTGCAGGTACAAGTAATAATTGCTTCTGCCTGACTAGATACTTGTAAGTAATTACCATGATGCTGTACGCGCACGTAGCCGCGAACTGGTGTCAAAGTTTCCAGACCAGGCAGAAATTCATTAACCTGAACTTCCTCTGTCCGCTCCGGGGCTTGAGTTAGCTGCGGAATATAAATTGCGTCCATAGGATTTGTGAGATATCCTCACTAAAATTTATCTCGATCACCAGCAATTATACTGATACTGAATCTTTATTTTATCCCTTAAGAACAAGAGAAATTTTGAAATTATATATGGTTATGAGTTTTCAATTAACTCCAAACTCATAACTCCAAACTCCTAACTCCTAACTCCTAACTCCTTCCAACGAAGCTGGACAGACAACCAGATGACGATGTGGCTCTTTACCGCGACTGAAGGTTTCTAAATCTCCAAATTCTTTCAAGAAGGTATGAACTTGACGCCGTTCGGCAGAACTAAGAGATTTGATTTCCACTTCTCTACCAGAAAAGCGCACTTCATCGGCTGCTGCTTCTGCTAATGCGCGAATTTCGGCTTCTCTTTTGACCCGGTAGCCATTTAACTCAATGGTGTAAGAGGCTTGTTCTTCCGGGGGTTGGCTAAGGTTTAGAACCGAATTTGCTAGATACTGAATCGCATCTAACACAGAACCATCAGCACCAATTAACACCTGGATTTGTTCTGATGTCAAATTGGTTTGGTCAATAGTCAACCAGTAGTTATCTGGTTCTGGAGAATCGCCATCTTGAGATTGGGCAGTTTCTAAATGACCCTGAATCTCAGCAGGTATTCCAGTGAGTTCCAGCAGGGTTTTTAACCACTGCTGACCTCGCTGCATCGGAATGTCGCTCATGATCCCCCTGTTGCCTTTTTCTTAGGACTTTTTGGTTCAAACGGTAATGCTTTTTGTTCTATGACTGCTGCTTCTTTCTCCTGGGTTTCTACGATTTTTTGCAGTTCTTCTGGTAGAGGTTCGCGGGAGAGAAGATAAGTTTGGGCGGTTTGGAAAATATTACCAATCACCATATACATCAGCACCCCAGCTGGTAGGGGGAAGAACAAGAACATCCCAGAAAAGATGACGGGGGTGATTTTGTTAACTGTATCCTGCTGCGGATTGCCACCGCTGGAATTTTGCCCGGAAAGCATTTGGCTAACATAAAGGCTGATCCCAAAGAAGACGATCATGGCGACGATATCCCAGTGGATTGTGCCATCTGGATCTTGTGCGCCAACTCTGCCTAAAGCATCAATGAATAAAAAGCCTTTTTCTGCTGCTAGTCCAGGAATTGTACCTTGAATGGTGACATCTCCTGGTTGCAACGCTTCTACATTGCCCTCAGCATCAATTTTTATCCTATCTTCACCCTTAGTAATTTTCCAATCAGGAATCAGCTTATTTTCTGGGTGTTCTGCTAAGAGTACCTGAAATGGTTTACCTTCAACAGTCTGATACTGTATCTTGGTTTGTTCTCCCACCGCTAATTTACTTCCGCTGGGAAGAATGGCAGCTACTTTAACGTGTTCTCCATCTGCAACGTAAATATTTTGCGGAGCAGTGGCAAAGGCTTGTGGTTGAATTTGTTCGATTTGTTCTGCGGGAAGAATTTGTAGGTTAACGCTGTAGTTCGCACTTGCAAAAGGCGAACCCCGCAAAGTGGCAAACAGCGCTAACAAAACTGGCATTTGCACTAGTAATGGAAAACAGCCTGCCAAAGGGTTGCCAAATTCTTTTTGGACATTGACCATTTCCTCTTGCTGCTTTTGCGGTTCATCCTTATAGCGCTCTTTGATTTCTGCCATCCGCTTCTGCATCAGAGGTTGTACAATTCGCATTTTCCGCATATTGCGAATTGAGCCAGCACTCAGGGGATAGAGCGCGAAGCGGACTATCAGGGTCAAAGCAACGATCGCTAATCCGTAGCTAGGCACTATACCATAGAAAAAATCTATGATTGGCAGCATCACGTTGTTCGAGAGAAAGCCGATACCAAAATCCATTATTCTGAATTCAACCTGAGGTACTGTAAACTGAATCTAATTTATCTAAATCATGATTTGTCTGCGACTATCTCTCGCTACGGATAGCCGCACATTCAAATGGAGCATCGGGAATTGGGCACTTGTAATGAGCGTAGCCGAAGTATTGCTTCATCTCACTCATCTTCCCCTACTCCCATCACTGATTGGCAGTGGCGCTAAATTCGGGGTTTTTCGCAGCAATTCTTTCGTTAATGTAGTCATAGACTTCCCGAAAATTGGGAATTGCACGCAATTCCAGACGACTGCCGTTTTTTAGGGTAATCGCCATATCTCCCCAAAAGCCAATGCCACGGGGAACTTTGACGATTTTGACAATTTCTGAGTAAATCACGTCAGTGCGATCGCGCCCCTGCCAACCTCCAATCACAGTAATTCGGCGATCGGTGATGCGGAAACGCAGCCACAATGCTCTGACAATTGCTCCAACTGCTAATGGTAGCCCAACAATGGTTAGCCCAATCAGCAGGTTGACAATTAAATCCCCAACATGGGGACCACCTTCATAATAAACATCTTCACGAATTCCCATCGAACACCTCAGCTTGTGCCAACAACTGCTCTAATTCTTGCAGAAATTGTGGGCTTACGCACTTAGATTCTGCTGCTGTGGGTTTGACAATAAATACTAGCCGCCATCCTGGTGATAATTTTGGCAGCAGATTATATAAAGCAGCAGTAATTTGCCGTTTGATTCGGTTGCGAACTACTGCTCTTTTGCTGACTTTTGTGCTAATTGAAATACCAATCCGCGTGCTGGCAAGGAGCTTTGAGTCAGTTGCTTGTGTAGTCTGGGTGGCAGTGTCCAAAGAAGGTTTCGTTAAACATAAGGGCTTTAAGGCTCTCAATGTTAAATAAGAGCCATGACGCCGAATTCCTTCTCGGAAAACTGCCTGGAAATCCTTTCGGGATTTTAGCCGATTTGTTTTGGGCAAAGCCACAGATGCTCTTTTAGCTTGATATGCCCTAAACAGCCAGACGGTGACGGCCTTTTTTTCTTCTGGCGCTAATCACGTTTCTGCCGTCTGGTGTCCGCATCCTGGCGCGAAAACCAGAGGTTCTTTTTCTCTTACGGCTAGTACCGCCCAGTGTTCTTTTCATACTCTTCTCCTCTTAGGTGATTTTTATAAAAACTCACAATCTCTAATTTTATCATTTTGTTAGGGAATTGGGAATCGCCGATTGGTTATATCCTCACTCCCTACTCCCGATTCTTAACTAATGCTCAAAATCCATGTTCCCATGTAGCGCAGTAGTGGTACATCGCCAGGGGAAAGCACTTGACAGTTAAAATAGTAAACTCCACCGAAGGATGGGTTTTTCACGTTAGATAACACTACCTCGACTGCACTACCTGCTGGTACTGGCTCTTGAGGAAAAATATTAATCAGTTTACCTTCTTTGTCCCACTTCACCTCAGAAAGCGGAACTGCTTTGCCTTTGACTCGGACTTCAATTTTTTTCTGGTCAAAAGTTCCTTTGTAATAATCAGGGTAGGTAATGGCAAATTGACCAACTGCCAATTTCATTCTTTTGGCTGGAATCTTCAATATATATCGATCCCAACCATTAGCTTGTCCCCCAAAATCTAACCGGAAGGGTAGCTGATTTTCTTGTTTGACGCCGCTAAACAGCGTAAATCCAGGTAAGCTTTGCGCCAAAGTCAAGGCTGGTAATCCAGTAACCAAAAAGCTAGTTACGGCTAAAGCAGAAAGTAAACGTCGCATAATTGGGCTTCCTCTACCAAAATATAAATCTGTTATCTAAAAATGACTGTGTGTTAGTATTCTTTACTAAACTTTACTACTGGCTTCCTGACAATGGACGTTTAATTTCCAAAAAAAGTGCCATTATATCTGAATTTTAGGCAACAGTAAAATTACTTAGTGTTAAAATAAACGCATATCAAATTTACTTCATTACCCTTATATAGCCCTGATTTGATTACTAAGTTGGTCAAATTTGAACTAGATATAAACACAGTTGGGGGTTGGATTGTGTTTCCAAATATGTATAAGTGTATCTAAATTTGAGAATTTTGTTATAAAAATTGATCCATGTCATCAGCGATCGCCAGTTAAGTTGGGCTAAATTGATTAAAATAAGTTGGATTGGAATCGAAGTCGTAATCATTAAAATTTGATTGGGAAATTATCAAGCTTTCAAAATTCG
The DNA here is from genome assembly GCF_034530635.1 of Nostoc sp. EspVER01. Lineage (NCBI taxonomy): Bacteria > Bacillati > Cyanobacteriota > Cyanophyceae > Nostocales > Nostocaceae > Nostoc > Nostoc sp. EspVER01. Next base: position 23,712 of record NZ_JAVRCS010000030.1, on the reverse strand, counting down.
GTCAATATTACTCTATAAGAAAGGAATACCAAAATTTCTCAATCCCGAAAACAAGCTAAAGATAAAGATGCAAAATTTGGGAATCAATTTAGGATGTGCAATACGTAACCCTGTTTGCAACTATCTGAAAATATGACATCTGCGAGCGGCAAAGTGAGGCTTTGCCTGGAGAGCTAAGAGTGGGAGAGGAAAGATTCAAGGTTCAATCTACAAGTAAAATTCATGGCTGATGTTCCTGCCTAAGTACTATGAGTGCGGGACACGCATCATCTAGACAATCGCTTACTTGGCAGAGATTAAGTATTTATCTTCAGGAGATTTCATGAGAATAGCAGTTGCTAAAGAAATTGAGGTTTGTGAACGCCGTGTGGCATTAATTCCTGACACAGTTGCCCGATTGGTAAAACAAGGTTTGGAAGTGTGGGTAGAAACAGGTGCAGGAGAGCGATCTTTTTTTAGCGATCCTGACTATGAAGCAGCAGGAGCCATAATAATCAGCGATACTGCCAAATTATGGGGTGAAACAGATATTCTGCTGAAAGTCAGTCCACCGCAAGAACGAGAAGATGGACGTTCAGAAATTGATTTGTTAAAGGAAGGGGCTGTTTTAGTCAGTTTCCTCAATCCTTTGGGAAATCCTGTTGTAGCGCAGCAATTGGCAAATCGGAAAGTCACAGCTTTGAGTATGGAGATGATCCCCCGTACCACCAGGGCGCAAAGTATGGATGCTTTGTCCTCGCAAGCTTCATTAGCAGGTTACAAAGCAGTATTAATTGCGGCAGCTGCATTGCCGAAATACTTCCCGATGTTAACCACAGCCGCAGGTACGATCGCACCAGCGAAAGTATTTATTATGGGCGCTGGTGTAGCGGGATTGCAAGCGATCGCTACCGCTAGACGTTTGGGAGCAGTGGTAGAAGCCTTTGATATTCGTCCCGCCGTCAAAGAAGAAGTGCAAAGCTTAGGGGCAAAATTCGTTGAAGTCAAATTAGACGAAGAAACCGTTGCTGCTGGCGGTTACGCTAAGGAAATTTCTGAGGCTAGCAAACAACGTACCCAAGAAGTTGTCGCCGAACACATCAAAAATTCTGATGTCGTGATTACCACTGCTCAAGTTCCTGGGAGACAAGCACCACGGCTAGTTACAGAAGAAATGGTGGCACAGATGAAACCAGGTTCAGTGATTGTGGATTTGGCTGCTGAACAAGGTGGTAACTGCGCCTGTACAGAACCCGGTAAAGATATTGTCTGGAACGGCGTAACAATTATTGGCCCCATCAATCTCCCATCATCGATGCCAATTCACGCCAGCCAATTGTATGCCAAGAACGTAACATCGTTGATGCAACTGCTAATCAAAGACAAAGCTTTACAAGTGGACTTTAGCGACGACATCGTTGATGCAGCTTGCGTTACCCACGCTGGTGAAATTCGCAATCAACGAGTGCGGGATGCGCTACAGGCTTTGAATACTCAACAACCGGCGGTTAATTAGGGAATGGAGAGTAAGAATTTTAGATTTTAGATTTTAGATTTTAGATTGGAATTCAATCCAAAATCCAAAATTGAATCGCCCCATTCCCACTTATACAAGGAGTCTTGATTTCATGACAGAGGCATTACTTGCTGCTTTGTTTGTATTTGTATTGGCATCTTTTATCGGCTTTGAAGTCATCAATAAAATCCCACCGACTTTACACACGCCCTTAATGTCAGGCTCAAACGCAATTTCGGGGATTGCGGTACTGGGAGCAATCGTTGCTGCTGGTGCGAGAGATACGAGTGTGTCTGTAATTCTCGGTTTGATTGCTGTAATACTGGCGACAATCAATGTTGTGGGTGGTTTTTTAGTGACAGACAGAATGTTGCAAATGTTCAAGAAGAAGGAGATTAAGGCGTGAGCGACTTTTTACCAACTGGCATTCAGCTGACGTACTTAGTCGCTGCATCGTTATTCATTCTGGGCTTGAAAAAGCTGGGATCGCCCGCTACAGCGAGAAACGGTAATATTGTAGCGGCTGTGGGGATGCTACTGGCGATCATAGCAACAATGCTCGATCAACATGTGTTGAATTACGAGATGATATTGTTGGGCTTGGCGATTGGATCGGGAATTGGTGCGATCGTTGCCTACAAAGTTCAAATGACCGAAATGCCGCAAATGGTGGGTTTACTCAACGGTTTGGGCGGTGCAGCTTCGGCACTAGTAGCTGTTGCCGAATTCTGGCGGTTATTAGATAGTTCTCAGGCGATACCGCTAGATGTGAACATTTCCATGTTATTGGACGTGTTAATCGGTGGTGTTACCTTCACAGGTAGTTTTCTCGCCTTTGCCAAATTGCAAGGTTTAATTAGCGGTTCGCCGATTACATTTCCATTCCAACAACCATTTAACCTTTTGCTTCTAGGTGCTTATCTAGTAGGTAGTGCCTACTTAATCATCACACCAGATAGCTTACCTATATTCTTGGGAGTGGTAGCTGTTTCCTTAGTTCTGGGTGTGATGTTCGTCATCCCCATTGGTGGCGGCGATATGCCAGTGGTAATCTCGCTGTTGAACTCCTTGTCAGGTGTGGCGGCGGCGGCGGCTGGGTTCGTGGTGATGAACAATATGTTAATCATCGCTGGTGCTTTGGTAGGAGCATCTGGCTTAATCCTCACCGAAATTATGTGTAAGGCGATGAACCGCTCCTTATTTAGTGTGTTGTTCAGCGCTTTTGGTACAGGTTCTAGTTCTGGTGGTGGTGCTGCTAGTGGTGGTGCAACCGATCAAACCGTCCGCAGCATCGATCCTGAAGAAGGGGCAATGATGTTGGGTTATGCCCGTTCTGTGGTAATTGTGCCTGGTTACGGTATGGCAGTTGCCCAAGCGCAACATAGCGTCCGGGAATTGTCAGATCAGTTAGAAAAAATGGGCGTTGATGTCAAGTATGCCATTCACCCCGTTGCTGGGAGAATGCCGGGGCACATGAATGTGTTGCTGGCGGAGGCAAATGTGCCTTATACGCAGTTGTACGATATGGATGATATTAATCCCCAGTTTGAGCAAGCAGATGTAGCTTTAGTAATTGGGGCAAATGATGTGGTAAATCCGGCGGCGCGGAGTGATACAAGTAGCCCGATTTATGGTATGCCGATTTTGGAAGTAGATCGGGCGAAGCAGACGATTGTAATTAAGCGCGGGATGAGTACGGGTTTTGCCGGTGTAGATAATGAGTTGTTCTACAAGGATAAAACGACGATGCTTTTTGGTAGCGCTAAGGATATGGTGGCGAAGTTGGTTTCGGAAGTGAAGCAACTTTAAGAGAAACTAGAAACCAACCGCGTTCGCGTAGCGTTTCGCAGAGAAGGCGCGAAGTAAAGAAAGAATTAGAGACTTGGTTTGCCTTAGGAGCGTGATGCTTCTGAGGCAAGTTTTTTGTATACTAGCAGCAATTAATCTAATTTTATTCCTTAAGATAGATGAATTTTTTGATTAAATCATTATGTTTTCCATATAGTTTTGCATTATAGATTTAATACTATTTTTATTATTTCCATAAATTTTTTCAATATCTAAAACTCTAGTATAAAACAGCAAATAACACTATAATAAGCTGTTAGTTGCTAAATGTAGCAATTTGTACTTAATTAAATTAAATTTGAAAGTTATTAGGTTAGGTAAACCGAAAAGTTTAAGTAGGTCTTGTACCTTTTCGCTTTACCTTACCCAATAAACTTGGCGAACTATTAGGTATCAAGAAATAATGTTGAAACGTCGCACAATACTAGTTGGTTTAGCTGCGCTTGGCTTAACGTTAGCTGTTAGTACACAAGTTCATAGAGAATCTACTAGCGGGCTAGAAGCTTGGCAAAGTGTCTACAATGAGGCGGCTGCTGGGGCAACAACGATAGTTACAGTTCCACTTTTGAACTCCTTATTATCATCTATCTTGCAAGTAGTCTTCAAATTGGGAGGTTATTGGGGTGGTTAACCCGCATTTCTCATACTCAAACAGAGAAAGAGCCTAAATAAAGACGGGTGCAATGTAATTTTTTAGTAATTTCTGCGGTTGCGATCGCGTTTCGCCCACTGTAGGCGAGTGCCTGAGTATATCTCTTACTTGAAGAGTACAGATTTTCCCATAGCCAAATATTCCAAAAACCGTGAGGAGTTTTCTTTCCATGTTCAAACCTCGCCCAATTTTTAGCGCCTTAGTTGCAATTATCCTAGCGTTTCTCATAGGTACACAGATACATAAACAACCCGCCGTTGCTACTGGAGGGGGTTGTAATCCAACGGCGAATAACCTACCTATATGTCCAAGCACAGCACCTTCAGAGTCAGCTAGTTTCATTGACCCAGCTGCAATAATCAGAAATCCAACAAATATAAGCTTGGGCGAAAAAGTCTATATTGCACCATTTGCCAAGTTAGATGCTACTACTGCTCCCATTAGCATTGCAGAAGATTCTAATGTCCAAGACCAAGTGAAAATTACAGCTTCGGGGACGGGAGTAGAGATTGGGCGACGAGTCATTTTGGCACACATGGCCATTGTCAAAGGTGCAGCCAAAATCGGTACTCAAGGTTCTACTGGGCCTTTTACCGATCCGATTACCAATGCTCAGTTCAACAACGATATTCCAGAGACGTTTCTCGCTTTCAACTGTGAAATAGACGGTGCAACTGTAGAAAAAAACACGGTAATTAACTTTCTCTCACGGGTTGGCCCTGGTGTTACCTTACCTGCCGGCAAAGTAGTGCTGCCAGGTAAAAACGTCACAAATAACTTTGAAGCTACTAGCGGCAGTTTGGGGAAAGTGGCAAACCTGACCCAAGCCGACGTTGCATTAATGGAAGGCATTATTGAAGTCAATGATGCATTTGCCAAAGGTTACACAGAATTAGCTAGAGCAGATTTGACAAACGTACAAGGCATAAATTACGCTCCAGTCACAGCTTTTAACCCTGGAGGTCTACCGCAGATAGGTGGGAGTGTTACTCGCGATCCAAACTTCCGTAACCGCATCATCGGCAATCTCGTTCTGCAAGATCCTTTAGCAAGCCTTACTAACAAAATAGGTAATAGAATTTCGCTGCGTGCTGATGAAGGTCAACCTTTTAATGTCGGCGAAATTGCTAGTATGGCAAACGATGTTGTCTTTCACGCTTTAAAAACAACTAGCCTGACTCTTGGTAATAAGGTTGGCTATGGGCCTCGTGTTCTAGTTCATGGCGGTAGGCAGGTTGTCAACGGTGTTGACAATGGCCCTGAGACGAGCATAGGTGATTCTGTAGGGCTAGGGCCAAATTCTGTGATATTCCGCTCAGTTATTGGCAAAAACTCAGCAATTGGGCAAAAAAGCGCAGTCTTCAATTCTACATTAGCTCCCAGAACAGAGATCCGTTCTCGAACAATCTATGCCGACAACGGCAGCATGATTCTACCTGTGGAGTGGTAAAAAGAGACCGCTTTCAATCCTATCGCTCTTCCATCAGTCTTGGGAAAAGCACTCGCTGCAAGGCTTACGAGACTTCGGTTTTCAGGTTTTAGCTAGATTTTTGAATTTCTATTAAAAAATAAAGCCTCAAACCTTGATTGGGTGATAGTTTTAGTTTTCTGCTTCGATTATTGTTTGATGAGAGTGATGGAAGAGCGCTATACCAGCCGTATTTTTAGCTGCTCGTTGTGTAGTGTGGATCTCTTTTCTGACGGCTGGTATCTTCTTTCTTAGCTTGTGCCTAAGCAATTAACTTTTGCATAATTTATGAATCTGAAAATCTTGTCGTTAGTGCAATTACAATGCCTACGATTGATGCTGCTGTTAACTTTCATATTCGGGTTGATACTAATTGTTGATGATGGTTCATCTATAGCTGCACAGAAGGTTGGTCAACCAGGATTTATAAACCCTGTAAATACTGATATCACCTCCAGTCAGTCTCAAGTGGTACAACCTTCAGTCACCGGACTTGTGTCTACACTGTCGGATGAAGTCGAGGAATTACCAGCCCAGTTAATTCGCTGGTCGACTTACTGGCAACTTTGCTGGGAAGCATATCCTGAAGCTGAAGTATACGAACTGCAAACGGTGCTTATGGAAGGCAAGTCTCCCAAGTTGAAACGACAAAGCGATCGCTGCTTTCGTATACAAGCTGCATCTAATGAAAACCAAAAATCACAAGGATTACTCAACCGTGATTTAATCTTGTTAATGCATAAAATTCAGCTTGGTTATCGAGTGCGAGCTGTCTTAGATAACAACCGCGTCAGTGAATGGTCTCAAGTAATGGCAGTTGGTGGAACTACTACCTCTGAATTGAATGGTGCTAATAACACCTGTAATAGTGCTTGTGGCATCAAAGATAGCACCGGGAGTGAGTTTTTCTAATGGTTTGTGGTGCAATCCCAGCGTGAGGATACCCTATTAAAGGTGCTTGTCATTCATAAAGGATTGATATACATGCAGGGAGATTTTCTCTGATGAGAATAGCTTGTGCCATTCGGGAGCGCAACGGATCAATGAGATTTGCGACACTTTGGCTATCCATTCGGTTGAATAGTGGAGTTTTAGCTTTTAAACTCATCATGAAAAACGGGAAGATTGACAAGAGTCCCCTGAATTATACCAATTTGAAAAAAGAATGCGACAGATACATACTCCCAAACCTTTGTTCTGTCTGGCTTTCTTAATTTTGAATTTTGTTAGCGCTGGCGACAAGCGAGTCCGCGAACGTCATTTTGAATTTTGAATTGGTATTAGTTCGTCATACATACTGATGTCGTTAGTGCACTATGAATGCCTAACTCAATATACAAATCTCAGACAGTAATAGTTATGCTTCCTCTCGAACAATTGTTTTGTCCTTGTTGTACTCCAGCCATATTGCATTTGCTGACTCAATCCGATCTGACTCAGCACATACTCCAATTAAAAACAGGGTCAGTTTCTGCGGCTATTAGAAGGAATCAAAAACAGCAGCAGCTTTAAATGAGTATTTGAATCTATCCCACTAATATAGAGGTTCTCAAATGGAAGCAAGACAGTCTGACCTCACTTCCATTCCTCTATCCTAAGAAGAGAGGCTTTGAACTTTACTCCCCAACCCTAGTAGGGTTTGGGTTGGGGGTTAGGTCTGTATTGCACTCAACTGAGAACCGCTATATGAAAATGTGGTAATCTACTTCTCATTTGAGAAGGGTGTATCACTGTATGGCTGGACGTATTGCGGCTAGTGTTAATTGGCGTTTTTACTCATCTTTAGTAAGTGAGTGTTTTTCTTAAAGAACTAATTGCAGCGCTGACTCAGCTATCTTTAAGCGATCGCTTATGCTCAGGTTTGGGAGTGCTTGGAGAATTTCTTTAATTTGCATATAAGTTTATAGAGTGGCTCTATTGCTAATCCTAATCAAAATATGATATTTACAGCGTGCATTTTCAATCACTTATAAATAGAAACTCCTGTTTTTCTTCTCTGTCTTATCTGCGCCTCTGTGGTTCGTTAAAAAAGCGTGGGCATCGGCTATAAAATATCCACACTGCATAGATGTTTACGTAGCCTTTCATAGAGAATGCATCGCCTATTTTTTTCCTAACTAATTGTCCGTTTCATCGGAATTTGTATCCAGAACTCACAGCCATTACTAGGCTCAGAAACACATTTGATAGTACCGCCGTGTTTTTCGACAATAATTTGGTAACTAATAGATAACCCCAAACCAGTGCCTTGTCCAGGTTGTTTGGTGGTAAAGAAAGGTTCAAAAATGTGCGATCGCACATTTTCGGGAATCCCACAACCATTATCAGCAATCCAAATCAATATAGTATTCTCTTCTATGACTTCTGTACGTATCCAAATTTTAGGATTGTCAATTCCTTTTCCACTAATTGCTGAGTTTTCCAGTGCATCAATCGCGTTGTTGAGAATATTCATAAACGCCTGATTCATCTGGGCTGCGTAGCAGACTACTGGAGGCAATTCACCATATTGCTTAACTACTTCAATAGCAAAAGAATTAATTTGTGGTTGCAGTCGATGTTGTAAAATTAGCAAAGTACTGTCGATACCTTCATGAAGGTCAACGGGCTTCATTCCTGATTCGTCAAGCCGAGAAAAACTTCGTAACGACAAGACTAATTGAGAGATCCGCTCTGCCCCCATCTTCATTGAAGCAAGAATTTTTGGCAAGTCATCATTAATGAAATCTAAATCTAATGCTGCTACTTGCTTTTTAATTTCTTCTGTTGTCTTAGGATATTGTTTCTGATAAAGGCGCAGTAATTTAAATAAATTTTCGGTATGTTCAGTAACATAAGTGATATTCCCATAAATGAAACTAATCGGGTTATTAATTTCATGTGCTACACCAGCAACTAACTGCCCCAAACCTGCCATTTTTTCACTTTGAATTAACTGGCTCTGAGTCTGCTGTAATTCTTTAAGAGTCTGGGTCAGTTCTTCTTTTTGACATTGAGTTTGTTCTAGTAATTCCGCTTGCTGAAGTCCTACACCTAACTGAGTACCAATTTGCATCAATAAATCTACTTCATCTTCTTGCCAATCACGGGGTTTGATATTTTGATAAGCTGCTAGTAATCCCCAAAGTTTCTCACCCTGAAAAATCGGCACAATCATATATGCCCTAGCCTCCATGAGTTCAATCAGGGCAATATAAGGAATAGAATCGTCGGTGCTGTAAATATCCTTAATAACAAGAGTTTTACCATTAGCAAAATCCCCGCCTTGGGTTTCTTGCAAGTAATTACTTGCATAGGCGTAGCCCGTCGTAGATATTGCAGGTACAATTTCCTTTACTGATGTCCAACCTTGGGCTAAAGATTCAGCAACAAATTCGCCACTCCAATCAGTCCCGAATCGATAGATTGTCACTCGGTCAACTTCCAATAGCCGTCGGACTTCTTCTGTACTGGTTGCAAAAATGGTGTCAATATCAAGAGAGTGGCGAATTTTCTCTACTGTTGCAGCAAGCGCCTTCTCCCTTTCGGCTGCTTTCCGTTCTCGTTCGGCGGCTTTAGCCAGTTTTTGGGCTTGCACTTGCATCTGTTTCAAAGACTCAGCTTGCTGTAATGCTACCCCCAATTGAACGCCAACTTGGGCTAGCAAGTTGATTTCTTCATCTTGCCAATAACGGGGCTGGGAGTTTTGATAAGCTACTAGCAATCCCCACAGCTTTTCACCCTGAGAAATGGGTACAAAAACTTCATTACGTGCATACTTACCCGCTTGTTTTCCTTGCACAAGAACGCGTTCCGTCACTGGCTGCGGCTTAACCATTGGTGTCCAGCCATCAACGATGGAATCAGCCACAAATTCCCCACTCCAATCAGGATAGAAGCGATAAATTGCGACTCGTTCCACTTCTAATAGCCGACGAACTTCTTGAGTAGTGGTTTTAAATATGGCTTCAATTTCAAGTGACTGACGAATTTTTTCTACAGTGTTCGCCAACGCCCTTTGCCTTTCAGCAGCTTTGCTGATATCTGCTGCTTGAATCTGCATTTGTTGGATAAATTCCGCTTGCTGCAAAGCGACACCTAGTTGGGTGCCAACTTGGGTAAGCAAGTAAACCTCATCTTTTTGCCAATCACGGGTTCCAGCATTTTGGTATGCTGCTAGCAAGCCCCAAAGCTTCTGACCGTGGTAAATGGCAACGATCGCATAAGCTCTTGCTTGATATATCTCTAAAATTTTAATGTAGCAGTCACTAAAGCCTGAATTGTAAATATCATTACAAATCCGGTACACTTCACACCGACTGAAGCTACCACCTTCTGTATCTTGTAAGTAGGTATCAGCGATTGGGGGGTTAGCTAAATCTTTGGCGCTACATTCGCTGACGTTCTCTTTCAATTCCGGCCGTTGCGACTGTTGATCTCTGAGGGAAACCCAACCCTCTGCCACTGATTCAAACACGAATTCACCACTCCAATCGGGATTGAAGCGATAAATAGCCACGCGATCGGCATTTAGTAGCTGCCTAAGTTCTGCGGTGGTTGTGTGGAAAATACTTTCCAAATCTAGGGACTGGCGAATTTTCTCAATAGTGATAGCTATAGTTTTCTGCCATTGGGCCGCTTTTTCTCTGGCTTTTGCTTGTGCTAGTTGTGCTGATTGTAGTTTGACTTGCTCCAGGAAATCTGCTTGCTGTAAAGCAACTCCTAGATGTTCGGCGATTAATTGCACAAACTCAATTTCTGATGCTTCCCATTGTCGAGGATTACCACACTGATGAATACACAACAATCCCCATAAATCTTTACCTTTGATCAAGGGGGCAATTATACTGGCACGTACTTGGAATTTTTCCAGAATTTGGATGTAGCAATCACTGGCATTAACTTCATAAATATCAGTTATTGCTCTAATTCGACCTTGCTGATAAAGTCCTGCGAACTCCTCACTAAAGCAGTGGTCGCGCAGTTTGGCTGATAGTGCCGAATCCCATTCGGTTGCCACATCTTCATAGATAAATTCTCCTTCCCATGCCAAATCAGGATAAAAACGAAACACGCCAACCCGATCGCTTTTTAAAAGTTGGCGGACTTCAGTGACTGTAATTTTGAAGATAGTTTCTATGTCTAGAGACTCCCGAATGCGGGCAATAACTCCAGACAAGGCTTTTTGTTGCTCATTCTGACGCAAGGAGTATGTTACATCTGAATGAGATTCTTGGTGTTCTGAATTTGGTTGTATGGGTTGAGTAGTAGAGGAGTTTTCCATTCCCAGTGGGACTTTAAATATTGAAAGTCTTCTATCTCATGATTCCCGTTGCGATCGCAAAGGTAACAATTATTTCCTGGGAATGTCATAAAAACAATGTAGGGACACGATTGTATCGCGTCCCTACAAAAAAATTTTCAATCACGAGAAAATTATCGCCGCTTGGGAGTGGCGCTGCGGGTGGTGCGTTTCTCTTCATCTCGACGACGGCGATCGCGCCAATCTGCCAAGGTCAAATAACCAATACCACCAGTGACTACTACAAGCAGCACTACAGCAAATAAAGCCAAAATACTCAAGAATGGACTTTCCACAATGCCTCTACAGTCCGTTACGTCCCCACACTACCATTGCAATTGACCAAGTGAACACAACTAACAACGATACCCAACCTAGTGTCAAAATCTCCATAGTCCCATTTTTCAAATAATTACAAAAGGTTTCTAATATTTATCATACAGGGATTGGGCAGGCTGAGATTTTTTTATCAATGACATTGTAAGTTTTGCGTGCAGCTGTAAACCAGATACTATCTTTTTTTGATACTTTAGCGCTGTACGTAATAATGAAAACTAATATAAATAAAGTAGCGATCGCGCTTTCTGATTTAATGCTTTGGGAATACTAGGGCTATGCGTATATACATCCAATCCAGCAACCCTTAATATCATGCCGACATTTTTCAACTATCCTTTCCACTCCAACGGTTTTATTCCCCACGGACATTGTTATCTTTGGCAAACTGGATTAGTTTGGCTTCACATTATTTCTGATGCCACGATCGCTCTAGCCTATTATTCTATTCCCTTCCTGCTGATTTACTTTATTTCTAAGCGTAAAGACGTTCCCTTTAATGGAGTCTTTTTGTTATTTGGTGCTTTTATCATTGCCTGCGGTACTGGACACTTGATGGATATTTGGACGCTTTGGCATCCAAATTATTGGGTTGCAGGTAGTTTAAAAGCTCTAACTGCCATTATTTCGATATATACGGCATTTGCGTTATTTTATCTCATGCCTCAAGCTCTAATACTACCTAGTCCAACCCAGTTAGAAGTTATCAATCGAGCGCTTTCAACTGAAATTGTCGAGCGCTTGCGCATCGAAAAAGAATTACGCCTTGCAGAAGAAGTTGCTCAAAACTCCAGCCAAGCCAAGAGTGAATTTCTCGCCAATATGAGTCATGAACTACGCACACCTCTTAACGGTATTCTAGGCTATACACAAATTCTTCAACGCACAGAATCTTTGAGTGAGAAAGGACGCAAAGGAGTCAGCATCATTTATCAATGTGGTTCTCATCTTTTAACCCTAATTAATGATGTTCTGGATCTGTCTAAAATAGAAGCCAGGAAACTAGAATTGTATCCTGTTGATTTCTATTTACCTGCCTTTATAGATAGCGTGACTGAAATTTCCCGCATCCGAGCAGAACAAAAGGTCATTGAATTTTACGTCCAACTCGATCCTGATTTACCAATCGGCATTCATACTGATGAAAAACGATTGCGGCAAGTACTGATTAACTTGCTTAGTAATGCAATTAAATTTACTAATGAAGGTAGTGTTACCTTCAAAGTTAAGGTCATTAATCAACAATTAAATACTAATGGACAAACTAACTACAAAATTCGTTTTGAGGTAATAGATACTGGTGCAGGGATAATCCCTGAACAAGCGCAGAAAATTTTCCAACCCTTTGAACAAGTAGGAAATCAAAAACGACAATCTGAAGGTACAGGCTTGGGATTAGCAATCAGCCAAAACATTGTTTTGTTGATGGGTGGTCAAATTCAAGTACAAAGTGAATTTGGTAAAGGAAGTACTTTCTGGTTTGAGGCAGAATTCCCAGAATCTAAAGACTGGGCGAAGGTTTCTAGAGTGGTTGAGAAAGGAACTATTATTGGTTATCAAGGACAAAGCCGCACCATTTTGATTGCGGATGACAAATGGGAAAATCGATCGGTAATTGTAAATTTACTAGAGCCAGTTGGGTTTACTGTTGTAGAAGCTAGTCAGGGTCAAGAAGGATGGGAAAAGACTCTAACCCACAAACCAGACTTGATTATCACTGACTTAGTGATGCCTATATTGAATGGATTTGAGTTGATCGAACGTTTACGTCAGTCTGAGCAATTTAAAGAGATTGCTGTCATCGCTTCCTCAGCCAGTGTATTTGCAGCCGATCAATACAAGAGTATTGATGTAGGTGCAAATGCATTTCTACCAAAGCCTGTAGAAGCTGAAATGCTGCTGGAAATGCTACGACAGTTTTTGCAACTGGAATGGGTTTTTGACGTGAAGGTAGATGAAATCAAAAAAACCAATACAGATGCTTTGGAACAACCAAATGAGATGATTTATCCTGCGCAAGAGGTTTTACAAGATTTACTCGAACTAACGCAAGACGGTGATATTCAAAAAGTTTTGGTATTGGCCGAGGAACTTTCTAAATCTGATGAGCATTTAAGCATTTTTGTCCAGCAAATCATCCAGCTTGCTAGTAATTTTCAACTCAAACGTTTGGAAACTTTTATTGTAAGTATTCAAGAGTCAGAACTCAGGAGTCAGAATAAATGAGACGAACTTTGACATCCTCACCGACCTAAAGGCGCGGTGATTCTGGAGTAATAAGTAATAAGTAATAAGTAAATACCCATTTTTCATCCACTCATTACTCATTACTTTAAATCCGTCGTAAAACGACGGGGCTTTTACCCATTTTTTTGGTAAAAGCATTTCAAGACTAGTTACTAACTAGCTATGCTGATTCCATTTTGAATTCTGAATTCTGGTTACTGAATTCTTTTATTCAACAATATATCAATTAATTTGAGTTAAAATTCAATTGTTAATTTATCATGCTTAAGACCTCAGATACCGGATTTATTTTGATTGTAGATGATAATCCAACAAATTTATCTCTACTGTGTGAAGCACTCAATAGTGAGGGTTTTCGTTTTCGGGTTGCAGTCGATGGGGAAAGTGCGATCGCTCAAGTCGAACGCAATCAACCAGAGTTGATTTTGCTGGATGTACAAATGCCCGGTATTGACGGATTTGAAACTTGTCGCCGCCTCAAAGCTAATCCTGTTACCCAAAACATTCCGATTATTTTTACCACTGCCTTAGCAGATACGGAAAGCAAAACGAAGGGATTTTCCCTTGGCGCAGTAGACTATATTCCGAAACCATTTGCCCAAGAAGAAGTGATTGCGAGAGTACGCGTACATTTACAACTCAAACAATTGACTGAATCTTTAGAACAACAAGTTAGCGATCGCACCAGGGCTTTGCAAAAAGCCCAAGTCCAACTAGTACAGCAAGAGAAACTATCAACACTCGGAGAGCTAATCGCTGGTATTGGCCATGAAATCAATAATCCGATCAACTTTATTTCCAGCAATATTCCACCCTTGGAAGAACATATTACAGCAGTAACCGAGTTGCTTCGACTATATGAACAAGAGTATCCCAACCCAACAGCCAAAATTACCAATACTATTGAGAACTTGGATCTAAACTTTGTTCTCGAAGATATGGGAAAAATTTTGAACTCACTCCACATAGGAAGCGAACGAATTCAAAACCTTTCTAATTCACTCCGCACCTTCTCTCGCTCGGATAGTGATGCCAAAATATCTGCTGATTTGCACCAAGGAATAGATAGTACACTAATGATTTTGCAACACCGCCTCAAGGCTAATGGCGATCGTCCCGGTATTGAAGTTATTAAAAGTTATGGAATATTACCAGAGGTAAATTGCTATCTAGGGCAAATGAATCAAGTATTTATGAACATTCTCGCAAATGCAATTGATGCCCTTGATGAAGCTATAATGGAAGGCAAAATGAGTAATCTAATTCCTCAGATTAAAATTGCCACAGAAATAGATTCTGAACAATTGGTTATAATTCGGATTGCTGACAATGGGATTGGTATTCCTGAACGGCTTAAAAAACGCTTGTTTGAGCCGTTGTTTACGACAAAAACTGTTGGCAAAGGTACTGGACTTGGCTTGTCGATTGCATATCAAATAGTTGTAGAAAAACACAAAGGTGTATTAGAAGTGAATTCTCAACCTGGTATGGGAACCGAGTTTATTATCAAAATTCCCACTTGAGAGCGGTATTTAATTAATGACAAAACTGCTCAAGCATTTATCATACTGGAGAGTAAGGAAAAATTTTCTTAATACTTCGGCAACGCTCAGTACAAGTACCCAATCCTTAACTTCTATATAGAGTGAACTCAATTTTAGATCCTCAATTAATGACAGAACGCATAGAATCCCTCAAGGCTGGAATAGTTGGGGG
The DNA here is from genome assembly GCF_034530635.1 of Nostoc sp. EspVER01. NCBI lineage: Bacteria > Bacillati > Cyanobacteriota > Cyanophyceae > Nostocales > Nostocaceae > Nostoc > Nostoc sp. EspVER01. The sequence continues at coordinate 8,669 of NZ_JAVRCS010000030.1, read as the reverse complement.
ATTATGTGTGTGTTTTAGCTTCGCGATCGCTAGTCTGTTGAATACTCTAGTACTAGCAAAGTATTTTCAGACACTTGTATGTCTGCACAGTGATGTTAACTGGCCTTTGTTGGTGAGTGGTGCGATCGCAACTTTTACTGGTTTTTTATTTGGTGTCACCTACCGCTATATCATCCGCTCCGATCGAAATCCTCAACTCAAAGCTGGTGGTGTATTAGCCTTTGGCTTGGTGCGCGGATTAACTCAGATAGAACTTGGATGGAATTCTCACAGCACAATTTGGCCTTTTTTGGTGTTGGCGGCAGAAAGTTTGTTATGGTTTGCGATCGCTGCGATCGCTCTGGATATCGCTATCCAATTGCGTTGGGTTAAACCTTTTTCATCAATCTAAATTCCCTTTACCTAAGTTGTGAAGTTGTGATCTTACAGCTAGCTGTAGTTCAAATAAATCAAAAAGGCTGTAAGTATCAAAATTATGTAGTATAATAAATACAATCAACTTACAGTTTGAATTGTGTAATTTATCAAAAATACGTATAAATAATTACTAATATTAATTAACCATACTCTATTACATAATATGAATACTAAAATATCCCACTATTATCTGATAGTCGATTTGGAAGCTACATGCTGTAACAGTAAAACTATTCCACGTCACCAAATGGAAATCATTGAAATCGGTGCAGTGATGCTCAATCGAACAACGTGGGAAATTGATTCGGAGTTTCAGCAATTCATCCAACCTGTGAGACATCCGCAACTGACAACTTTTTGCACAGAACTGACTAGTATTCGCCAGCAAGATGTTGACGAAGCGCCAAAATTTTTAGAAGCAATTTCTCGCTTCAAAGACTGGATTAATTTATTTCCTAACTATATTTTTTGTTCTTGGGGTAATTACGACAAAAAGCAATTTATTCAAGATTGCGCGTTTCATAATTTTCCTTATCCTTTTACTTCAGAACACATAAATATCAAAGAGGAGTTTTCGGAATATCTTGGCGTGTCTAAAAAATTTGGTATGGCACAGGCTCTTAATGAGTTGGGGATAGAATTAAAAGGTACACACCATCGCGGCATTGATGATGCCCGCAATATTGCAGCTATTTACAGACGGATCAAAAACAAAAAACTAAGCTGAATAATAGAAAAGTTTTAGTAGCATAGCCTGGCTAAAATAGTGGATAAAATCTAGCTATTATGCTGTAATCAAGATGTTTGCATAAGCGAATTCAGACTTCTATAGCATAGTAGAATCAAGACTCCTATTAATAATTTATTATTCTTAGCCTAAAAATTTTCTTATTGACAACGTTTTAGTTATAAGCTTAAAACAATAAAATTTCAGCTATATTTTGCTTGAATTAACTAACAACTAAGGTAATATATATAAGATTTTGCTAAACTGAACTGCGAACTAACAGTTTATAAGCGGGTTATAAGCCAATAACATTGTTTTTGAGGCTACAATTTATGATTAGATTTTGGCGAAAAACAATAGTTTTTTTCTTCACAACAATTGTGTTGACCATTCTGCTAATTTCTCATGAACTAGTACCAATAGCTGAGGCACAAACTTCTACACCAATACCTGCTAGATTGTTTGCCACAGTAGCTTATCCTAATAGGTCATTAAGTGCTTCTCCTGCACAGCTACCACCATTGCCTTATGCTTATGGGGCACTAGGAAAAGCTATTGATGCTGAAACGATGAAATTGCATCATGGCGCACATCATGCTAGTTACGTCAAGAACTTAAATGATGCATTGAAGCAATATCCAGAGTTGCAAAAAAGAAGTGTTGAAGGTTTACTAGTGAATTTGAACAGCGTACCTGAAGATATTCGCACAAAGGTACGTAATAACGCTGGTGGTCATCTCAACCACACGATTTTTTGGCAACTGATGAGTCCCCAAGGTGGAGGACAACCATCAGGCGCGATCGCTCAAGAAATTAACAAAACTTTTGGCAGCTTTGATGCCTTTAAAAAACAGTTTAATGCAGCGGGTGCAGCTCGTTTCGGTAGTGGTTGGGTGTGGCTAGTACGCAATCCTCAAAAGCAACTCCAGATTGTCACCACAGCAAATCAGGATAATCCAATTATGGAGGGTTCATATCCGATCATGGGTAACGATCTATGGGAACACGCTTATTACCTGAAATATCGCAACCGTCGGGCTGAGTATTTGGATAATTGGTGGAATGTGGTGAATTGGCCGCAGATTAACAGGCGATACCTTTCCTTCTCTACGGGACGTTCCCCGAACCAGGCATTCCCATAATAGAAACGTATTCGCCGTTCTCATTTGAATGAGTTATATCATGTCCGCATAATTAGTTATGATTCCCAGAGTCATTGCACCCCACCCCCAGCCCCTCCCCGCTCTTCGGGAGGGGAGACAAAGCGCAGCTTTGGCGGGGTGGGGTTCTTGGGGTTTAGTAAGTAATCAAGCGGACATGATATTACACGGGTAGGTTAGCACAGCTGGCTGTGCTAACCTAAGTGGTTAATTATTTCTTTGTAAGCCTATGCTCGTAGACATTGATTGTCGTAGACATCGCTGGAAACTAGCGCTCTAACTTTTCGCTAAATCCCCTTATGTAACATAATTACGAATTAAGGATTTTTAAAGTTCGGTGTTTGTTACGGACTATCCATAGTAGAACAATTAACAATACAAGCGCTTTGATCGTTGATGGCTCCATTACTTTCTTCGGTTCCGTGGGGGTTTGAGGAGTAACATTACACGGAATCTCAATGATCTGTGTGTGATTGGAACCATTACCACTAGGGGTCAGATCGCATTCGCCTTTACTGGTAAGAGACAAAGGTGTATTTTCTGGAGAAACAGGTGTAGGTGGTTGAGCTGAAGAAACAGGTGTGGGTGGTTGAACTGAAGAAACAGGTGTCGATGGTTGAGCTGAAGAACTATCGCCACTCAGTAGTAGAAGCAGAATTAAACCAAGACCCCCAACGCCGATTATTGGCCAAAGTGGAAAGGAATTAGAACTGTCTGGTACCAAGACATCTCCCGTAGAGCCAGGGAAAGCATCAAAAGCTATTGTTTCTCCGTCCAACGCTAGTGGATTGTCACTCAGCAAAGTATCTCCTGCGATACCTTCTCCTAAGAGCTGATTAAATTCCGCTGGAATCGCATTATTGGGGCGTCCGAGTTCCCCACCATCTTCGGAGTATGGAAAGGATAGAACTTCAAAAATCTTCTGTTGGAGTTGGTTCTGATTTCCAGAACTCAACGCATCCAAGCCTGTAGAGATTTTATCTAAATAAAAATTAGTCATCTCTGGCGACAGACCTAGAGACTGAATCTGCTCTTGAATATTGGAAATTTTTGAGGCCTCTTCAAACAGCAGCCTTCCGTATGACAATTTCAGGTCTAGTAACCCACTACGAAGGCTAACAGAGTCATTGACTCCTGAGTATGGTGCCCAGTAGAACTGCTTGGTTACAAGTCCGAGTCCTTCTACTGGATTGCGACCAAAAGGTTGTCCAAGGAGGTATTGAGATCCATCCATGATTGTGGGAGATGCATTTCTCCAAAATGAAGCGTAAGGCACGGCAGAGAGATTGGGATTATTGCCGTAGAAGCTAGCGAAATTCTGGAAGTTTCTCTCGCCACCGGCTGCTCGGATTAGAAGGTTTTGATAACTAGTCCCATTGTTTAACTCCACTAATCGTTGGATTACCGAGCCAGTCTTATTGCAGGTCAGACCAAATCCCACATCACATGCAGGAATGACTCGCATCTTGCTCAAATTCTGGTTATTAATTTGGTACTGGAGATACTCAGACTCCAGTCCTTGTTGGATGCCATAGCGTCCAACATTTAACTGTGCAAAAGCAGACTGACACGTAGTGAGTACTACTGCAACAGATGAAAATGCGATCGCTGCAAAGCGAACTACCTTCGGCATCGCAATTCTTTGAACAATTGATTTAGACAAGATGCACCTCCACTAAACGACAGCAATTTAATTGGGGATTGGGCATGGGAAAGAGGACTTGGGGACAAGGGGAAAGATTTGTTGTAAGTTCTGACTTAAGTCACCTTGTCCCCTTGTCTACCCTGCCCCTATGCTCCCCGACTTCCCCAATTCAACTCTTAGGTAAATAGATGTTGATCGTGATTCCCGTACCTTTAAGGTTTCCTGATGAAAGTGTGTGATACAAGACCATAGCCCGGTTTGGTTGGTCAAAAAGATACCCACGACGTGTAGGTCTGATCTTCCCTTTTTTAACTAAGGAAACGAAGGCTTGTAAATATCTACGTATACCTTGACGGTTCTCTTTAGTACTATTCGTATGACGCTCAATCAGCATCATAAAGAAGTCCAAGCTACGATTTTCCTGCCCTTGAATCAGACTGCCTTCATCTAGGAAAGAACTTGCTATGAGCCTGCTATTAACTTGTTTGACCTTAAATAAAGTAAAGTAACGTCCTTCTTTTTTAGGATCGTTCGCATAACAGACCCAGGAACCCTCTTTATTTTGTGTAAAACCCTGTTCAGCAAGGTAAGAAAGCAAAGAATTACTTGTCTTAGTTTGTGGTGGAGGTAATAAATCTTCAATGGGATCTAAAGAGCAAATCCTCTGTGTTGTTTTTTGTGGATAAACAGCAGGAGTCTGCTGAGTATTGACGCGAAAGGGCTGTGTTGTTTTTCGTGGATAAACAGCAGGAGTCTGTTGGGTATTGACGCGAAAGGGCTTGTCATCAGACATTGCCATGCTAGACATTGCAGCCAATGCAGATACTTGGAGAACGATGGCTCCAAACAAACGAACTATGATACTCATGTTTTTCCTGTTACTCTTACTGACTTTGTGGATAATCGAATTTTTACTAGATCGAGATTATCTAGCAGTCCGAAATTATTTATTAAATTTAAGTGTTTGCCTGACTTGATCGAGGTAGCTTAAGTTTTCACTAATCAAATAGGACTTTTATATATAGGTAACAACCACAAAGAGAATCAATATCTAAATAAAACACACAACGCTAATGTCTTGTTGACAATACAAATTAGGCTTTTTGATATTTTTACATATACAAAAAACTATTGACATTGTGTCAAAACTTTTCTATTTACTCTTGTCTAATTTTTTGCCATCCTAAGAGGGTTTTATACCTTTCTCGCTGGCTATGATGATTCCTAAAAAAAAGCTTTAGTTAGCTCTTTAGTACCTTATATAAGCAGAGTTTAAAAAGCTCTGTGCTTTGCACGTTAGGGCTTTTGTTGATTTCCTGGGTAGGTTGAATAATTTTTTGTTTTTTGGAGGTAGCGCACCTAACTAACTCTTTCAGCATGGTTACAAATTGATGTATAAATAATATCTCCCTGACAGTAAAATAATATTACCATGAGCTTGAGACATGCAACAGTATTGTGGACAGTTGTCAAAGTTGTACACTGGGAATCGTAACTACCTCTTGATTAAATTTCATAGTAAATAGGTAAGAGGCAAGCTTAATATATTTACACACTACTAGTATTTAAGAACTTAATACTATTGTTAGTAACCCAGTAATTATATGTATTAAATATAACTTTTATATAAATAAAACACGTATAAATAATAGATTGCGATCGCTAACCCAAGTTTTTAATTATCCTGTTAGGCCATGTCTATGATGGGCTACGCCTATGCACCAAACAAAGTTAAGTTAGATTACAGGTATCAAATTTGCGATTTAGCACGCTATTAGCTGTTGTTGCCACAGCTATTATAAGCCTGTAAGGCAGAGACTTAAGACTTTTCTAATACCAATTCAAAAAACGTTTGCGACATATAGGGCATCCAAAATAAAATCATAGCCTCAACATTATCAACCTGAATAATGTTGAGGCTATCACCATAACAAGCGGCAAATTATGTCAATAATTGTTGATAAATAGAACTTACACATTGACAGATAAGACAAAAAGTGTGTAAGTTCCAAATTAATTAATTCAATTTAATTTATTACAAAGCACTGCGGCTAGTTAACGCGTTCCACAAGAAGACTGCAACAATTGCACCCAGAACTGCCACTGCAATACCGGGAATACTCAAAGAGGGAGCCGCAAGAGCAAAGCTTCCTGTACTGAAGAAGACACCCAAACTACCGCCAATAAAAGCACCAACGATTCCTAATAAAATTGTTGCTAAAATTCCGCCGCCTTGATGACCAGGGTAGATAGCCTTTGCAATCGCACCAGCAATTAGACCTAAAACAATCCAAGCAAGAATATTCATTGTTTTTATCTGATAAACGTTTTTTAGTGACAAATACACAATAGCAATCCAAATATTGACATTCAATCTACCAACAGAAGCAATTACTAATAGCCTTGAGGATGAAGGCTATTACTTCTCGTGATGAACCCCCTTTATTGAGATGGATAATAAAAAAACTCCTAGTAATTCTAAAACCAGGAGCTAATAAATTCATTGCTTGATAATTGCAGTATATGCATTTTTCATGATTAGACTTCTTGCAAAAGTCGGGGTAAAGGGGAAGGGTAAAAGGGTAAATAAATTCCAAAATCCTTTCCCTTTAACCTTTTCCCTTTTCCCTAAAAGTGCAAAAATATATTTTTGCAAGAGGTCTATTTTTCTCATATACTTGAAGCATTGAACTCAGGTTTGAAAGCAGATACTCTTGTAGGTTCGCACTTAAGTTTACTCAACTTGTAGAATTCTGGTGCTGTAAGAGGTTTGCGCTTAGGGATTGGCGTAGCATTCGTAGTAAAGGGCAATTGACTGTACTTGCATTAGTGTTAAACAATAAAACCAACTGCTTTGCCAATTTATCGTTCTTGTATTTCTTGCTGACGCATGGGCATAGCGTCAATTTGCTCAAAAATTGCTGTAGCTTGTACTGGTGTAGTTTCTTGGCGCTTAATACCACCATCTTTGCCAATCAAAATGACGCGAAAATTTTCTTTATCAACCCCAAAGCGATTTCGCAAATTGGCAGCAGAAGGCTCATCTATTAACTGTCCATTGGCATAGCTTTTATCTGTTGCCAAGACTTTAACCAGAACTAAATCCCGATCTTTAAAATCGTTTTGGCGCTGGTTAAATACCTGCATCTGTTGCTGATAGTTATGGTTATCAACAGATGGTGCAAAGATTAGCAGCACCCGGTTTTGCCATTTTTGAGAATTGAGGTTAAATGAAGACATTTTGATAGTATGGGTTGAACCTTGGACAGTATCAGCAATGCTGACGGGCGATAGGGCTATAGACGCGGTGAGAGTCAGGGCGATTAATATTGAGTTATTCACTTTGGGGTTTGTTAGGCTCATAATGTAGACTATGACATGAATAAGGTTTGATGAAATGTCAGAAGCTTTTCCAGACTCTTCTCAACTGCAACAATGGCATCAAGGTATTGAAATGGCTAACCGCAATAACATTTTCTGTCACTGTCGTAGTTGCAGCTATGAATGGGTGGACTCTGTGATTGATGCAGTCTGTAGTAAATGCAGCAGCAAAGATATTGAACATATCTCGTGCTGGCAGTTTCCAGATGATTGAATGAGTATCCAGATATATAGGCGATAAAATAGCGATGTCTACGACGGGCTGCGCCTACGCTACTTTTGACATTTCCTTAGAAAATTCTGGGTGATTACTTTGTTAAGCTGCGGTAATGTCTGCTTGGGCATCTAAAGCGGAATTTGAAAAAATACTCCAGTTTTTCAGATAGATCAACGGTTAACAGTACTCATGTCAGGATAGCGATCGCCAGCTGCCACATTTTTTGGTGCAACTGTTTCCAGTCGATTCAAATCTTGTTCAGTCAGGATAATTTCGGTAGCTGCAACATTCTCCTCCAAGTAAGTACGGCGTTTTGTACCAGGGATTGGGACAATATCTTCTCCTTGAGCGAATAGCCATGCTAAAGCAAGCTGACTAGAAGTTACTCCTTTTTCGCTGGCGATCGCTTTGACTTGCTCTACTAATTGCAGGTTTTTATAAAAATTCTCACCTTGAAAGCGAGGAGAATTTCTCCGATAGTCATCAGGTGCAAGATCGTCAGGGCTAGCGATCGCACCTGATAAAAACCCTCTTCCTAATGGGCTATAGGGAACAAACCCAATTCCTAATTCCCGCACGGTAGGTAAAATTTCATCCTCTGGCTCTCGACTCCAAAGAGAGTATTCTGTTTGTAGTGCAGTAATGGGGTGAACTGCTACAGCCCGTCGAATTGTCGCTGGGGCAGCTTCCGAAAGCCCCAAATAACGCACTTTTCCCAGCTTGACTAACTCTGCCATTGCCCCGACAGTATCTTCAATGGGGACAGTTGGATCTACTCGATGTTGATAATAGAGGTCAATCACCTCCACTCCCAGACGTTTTAACGAGGCATCGCAGGCTTGATGGACATATTCTGGTCTACCATCAACCCCTTTAAAACCACCATCTTCAGTACGGACATTGCCAAATTTAGTTGCTAAAACTACTCGATCTCGGCGATCTTTAATTGCTCTGCCTACAAGTTGCTCGTTGGTAAACGGCCCATACATATCAGCAGTATCAAGAAAATTAACTCCAAGTTCTAAGGCTCGATGAATTGTCGCTATCGCCTCAATTTCATCACGACCCCCTAGCTGTCTAATTGGTATGAAAGAGCTTGAGACTCAAGCATAGTGAGAAGTT
>NZ_JAVRCS010000029.1:0-72985 GCF_034530635.1 Nostoc sp. EspVER01 | reverse complement strand
AAGCACGGGGCTTCTCTACGAGACGCTTCGCGAACAGACCCAAATATGTGGTGAGTTTGTAGTAAGCACTTTAGTGCTTCAAAATCCAGGACTAAAGTCCTTACTACGGACTTATTATTTACCTATTTATCCTGAACTACATTGATATAGCCGTAGTCACATAGGTTAGGACATTTTGAAAACGTGAATACTAGGAATAGTAATAGTTTTACCTTCTGCCTCCTGCCTCCTGCCTTCTGCCTTCTGCCTCCTGGTATACCAAATAAAGCCTCTCTGTTCAGGAAAACTTTTCAGACTTACCACGCAAGATACTAAAATTTAATTATCAATGAAAACATAATGTCTGATATTAGCCGTTTTCGTGGGGCTTGGCAAACCCATTAGTTAGATTCCGATTAATCTTTAAACATGATTGTTGACGAAAATCGAGAAGCGTTTATTCCTTATACTCGCAGCGATATTATCAAACTTTGCCTGCAAGACGGTCAGCTAAATTGGGATGATGCCAAAAAATTTCAAGATTTATGCCAAATACTCACTGCATACTATCACTTTCGCTTCCACAAAACCTTAGAAATTATCAAAGATAACTATGTACCCTTTAACCCTAATGAAGATGTTCAACCAATAACTCCACCAACATTCGAGCAATATGATGAAATGGAGCGCCAGGTAATTGATGCCTTTCAGCATATTGTCGAAAGAGCAAATTATATTCCTTTGCCTGAATCGATTGTCAAACGATCAGTGACAACCAAATCTCTAATTGATTTGAAAACTCAAGTGGATTTTGAGGATTTTGACCGCTTTATTTGTTACTACCGGGGTGATAGTTACAAAAAAATCTTTGTAAAAAAGTTCTTCTTTTGGCAAAAAGAAAAGACTATTGATATCTTAGAACGAATTGTTTTATTAGTCAAATTCAAAGAAGCAGCTTACTTTCGTGCAAAGAAGGACAACATCCAAAATTTGAAATTCGTTCCCGGTAAAATGTATGTTTACTGCTACAAAAATATTCCTAAACTAGATATTGACTTACTCTTTCCCAATGTAGAAACGAGTATGACCTGGAAAGATCGCTTACTATTTGGAATCCCTGCTATTGGGGCAGCCATTCCGTTGGTATTAAGGACTTTGCCGAATTTATTATTGCTGGTTGCTGCAATTTTGCTAGTACTAAATGTGTCATTCCTAATTGAATTATTAAATGTAGAGTTGGATCAAGTTAGAAATTTTATGCCAGTTTTGGTGGCAACTTTATCATTAGCTATATCTTTGGGTGGATTTGCTTTTAAGCAATACACTAATTATAAAAATAAAAAAATTAAATTCCAAAAAAAAGTTACAGATACATTATTTTTCCAGAATTTAGCTAACAATACCAGTGTCTTTCAAATGTTTATTGAATTGGCAGAGGAAGAAGAATGTAAGGAAATTATTCTGGCATACTATCACTTACTTACCAGTCCTACACCCTTAAGCCCTGAACAATTAGATTCTCGCATTGAAACTTGGATGGAGAATAAACTAAGCACAAAGATTAATTTTGATATTCAAGGGCCTCTGAGCAATTTAGAAGCTATTCGTGGCCAAATAATTCCAAATAGCGAAATAACAGACAATGTATCAGAAATCGCTTTACTAACATATAATCAGCAGGGAGAGTGTCAAGTTCTCCCCTTGGATGATGCTAAAGCAGTGATTGATTATGTTTGGGATAATGCCTTTCAATATAACGGGATAATTTTGTAGGCAAACGTACTGATGACTCATACCGATTCTATGTGAGGCTGCGCTTTATCTGTACTGAATTTTATTCAAAAATCATTATGTGGTGTTGCCAATATCAATTCTAATATCAAGCCCCACCTAGATGCTTTCGAGGTAGGGCTTTTGCTTTTAGGGACTTCCAAATAAAAAAATATTCAATTAACTCTTGTGAGGTGGGCGACACGAGAACCCAGTCCATAGGGCGGGCAAGATGCCCACCCCACAATATTGGATAATTTATTTCTTGGAGTTCGCTTATCGCTGGAGTCGAGATGCAATCATGCAATCAAGTGCGATGGCGTACACGATCGCAATGGAAAATTTAGCCGAACGTTAAAGCTGGTTCTTCACAGAAGTTAAATAGGGCTGACTCACTTTCTGATTCATCTTCAAATACAGCAGATATGTACCATTCACAGGGCGAATCATTCGTATATTCAGCCCAAGCAATTGTTACTGTTTCACCCGATGGAATCCCTGAATCACTCAAGGTAAATGAAGCCCAATCTTCATCATCGAGAGATACCCACAACTCTGTAATTGCCTGTTCGGTGTCATTGGTAACAGTAAACGTGAATTGATCTGACATAAATAGCCCCTTAGCTATAAATAAATTGCAGGTTGTCAGTCACCGATTATACTGCCACTTTTTTTAACCGTTGTCATCATAACTGCCAGAATATATACTCAGAAGTAGTTTCAAGCCTTTTTTGACTAAATTTAAATTTGTTAAAGAGTATTAAAAATATCACAGGTAAGACGCGATGAATCGCCGTCTCTACAAAAGACCGATTATTTGTAGAGACAGCGATTTATCGCGTCTTTGTCTTAATACAACTCATATTTCATTAACTGACAAGGCAGCGCTCCGTTATACACCGCAATCCGCCGCGATGATTTTAGTCCAATCGATTGAGACAGTTCCTTGTTGCCACTGAGTACAAATGCAGTCCAGCCTTTGAAGCGTTGTTTCAATACATCGCCCAAAAGTTTGTAAAATGACCCTAGATCGCTATCTCGCCCCAGCCGTTCGCCATAAGGTGGATTGCAGAATAAAATCCCACTGTCTGCGGGGGCGACAACATCAGCAAGCTCCATTTGAGAAAACCATACATGGTTATCAACGCCGCAATTTTGAGCATTATTAATCGCTTGCTCAATTATATTTTCATCGCGATCGCTTCCCCAAATAGGTGCGGGAAGGGTATCTAGTTGGCTGTCCTTAGCTTCTTGGAGCAGCTTTTCTAAAAGGGACAAATCAAAATCGAGCCAAGTTTCAAATCCAAAGGACTCACGAAACAGTCCTGGTGCGATATTCAGTGCCTTTAAGCTAGCTTCCAAAGGTAAAGTGCCAGATCCACACAGAGGATCGTAGAACATCTGGTTTGGTTGCCAACCCGAAAGTTGAATCAGGGCAGCAGCGAGAGATTCTTTAAGAGGGGCCGCTCCCACCGCAGGGCGGTAGCCTCGGCGATGCAGACTATTTCCAGAACTGTCGAGTTTGACGGTACAAAAGTCGCGTTCAATATGAACATTAACCCGCACATCTGGTTCATGAAGCTCTACATTTGAACGCTCGCCCAGATTTTCTTGCTGTTGATCAACGATCGCATTTTTGACCTGAAGAGATGTGAAGTGGCTATGGTTGAGGTGCTGGTTTTTGCCCGTGACATTCACCGCCAAGGTCATGTCTGGCGTTAAATAGTTTACCCAATCGATAGTCTGGATACCGCGATAGAGATCCTTGGCATCAAGGCATGGAAACTCATTGATATTCACCAAGATTCGGAAAGGCAGCCTAGCCCAAAGATTGACGCGATAAAGTAAAGTGCGATCGCCCTCAAAGGCTACACCGCAAAAGCCCGGCTCTACGGAATGGGCACCTAGTTGCTCTAACTCCTGAGCCGCGAGGGTTTCTAATCCGCGAGCAACTGTTGCAAAATACTGATTCATCCTCTAATCCAAAGCATTATCTTCACTGCTCACCCATTGACGCACTTTAGCTTAACTTATATCTGGTGACATTCTCTCTCGTGAAGTCTGCAACTATAACCTTAAGTAGGGTAGAGGCAGGAGTTAGGACACGGTAAATATTTTTTGAAAGAGATTATATTTTCTTCAGTTTAAGTACTATCTTAAATCAATTAACCTTGCTAATATCAAGCTGAAATAGTATTTAGCCACTTTCCAATACAACCCATCAATAAAAATAATCAGAGGGAAAAACTATGAATTTAGTATCTGATATTGTTCTGCTGCAAGACTTAACATCGTCATCTAATGAGGGTGTAGTCCAGCTTAAAGCCGTACTTCCTGCGACGGTAAATCGCTTAACCAACCCGAAGTTAGCAAAGATATTTGGTAATGACCTAAAATTTGGTATTGCCTCTTTCAAAGATAAGCCACTTGTGCCTTTTGGGGGTTACGCTGACTATGTATATCAACCAGAAGTCGCTTTGACAAATAATGTCACAACAATTAAAGACAAAATCTTTGGCTTTGAAGCTTTTGGTGGCAATGATGGGCCAGAATCACAATTATTTGCACTCTTGTTCGCAGCTTTAGATAACGGCAGTCTTGGTTTCAGAGTAGGTTCATTTCGTGTTGTGATCATAGCCACCGATAGTATTTATCACGTTGCCGGCGATCGCGCAGCAGTTAGGTCAGATAGTATTGGCAATAATGGAGATGCGATAGCTGATGCTTTTGAAGATTATCCACTGGTCGGACAAGTAAAAACTGCGCTAGAGGCAAATAACATTATTCCAATTTTTCTAACTACGAGTAATGTTGCAGCCAATTACGAGACACTAGTTACCCACCTTGGTCGGGGTGGTGTACTGACTGTTGGTTCTACAAGTGAGAATCTTGCTGATCTCATAAAAGAGGCTGTTGCTCGATCCAGAAATGCCATCGGTACTGATGTCGCTACAACCAAGGGAAACGATACCTTTAGTGGGGCAAATTTTTCGGCTGGCAATAAGGTTATTTTTGCTGGGGATGGTTATGACAGTATTTCGCTTTCTGGTGTTGTTGGTAATCATTACATTGATGGGGGGGCAGGTATTGACACTCTTGTTGGTGGATCTGGTGCAGACATCATAGATGGGGGTAGTGATAACGACAACCTTCTGGGGGGCAACGGTGATGATATTCTTTTTGGCAGTAGTGGAAAAGATATTCTGATCGGCAACACAGGCAATGATTACCTACAGGGAGATAGTGGGGACGACTTACTAACAGGAGGCGCTGGTTCAGATAAGTTCGCATTTGCAACAGGATCAAAGTTTAATATTAGAGAACTCGGAGTTGATACTATTAGTGACTTCATTCTTGAGGAAGACAAGATCCAACTATCTAAATCTACCTTTACTGCTCTAACTAACTCAGTCTTCCCGACTCAATTAAATTCCGCAGACTTTGCCACAGTGACGAACAATACCTTAGCTGTAAGTAGTAGTGCGGTTATTGTTTATAATAGCGCAAATGGTAGTCTCTTTTATAACCCTAATGGTTCGGCGGATGGTTTTGCTGAGATTAATTCTGGAGGTAAATTTGCACAATTGGATGCTACCTCTTTTCCTGCTCTAACTACCGCTAGTTTTGAGGTAGTTTTGTAAGGTTTGTGTCTGATTTTGAGTCCTGCATTTTGTAACTCATCTACCTGAAAACTGCTTTAACAAAAAAAGGAGGCTATCACCAGGAGCAAATTAAACGGTATAGTTTCAAGATGCCTCTGCTTACCTCAATAGATTACTATCTGTTTGAACCATCTTAAAAAGTGAGATATGAATTGAACCGAGATTAATCTATATTTTTCTAAAATCAATCATTGTCTGACGATAAGCATCTGGCAAACCGGTATCAAAACACTTGCCTTTTACAACATATCCTGTCATTCCCTCTTTTTGACGCAATTTTTCTAGACAAGATGTTAACTGAAATTCACCTCGTTCTCGGAAATTTTGGTTGATATGTTCTGCTAGAAAGTCAAAAATTTTCGGCGTTAGTAAATATAAGCCAAATATACCTAAAAAATCATTTTCTGACATTCCCTCTACACGTAAATGCTGTTTTGCATACTCTATAGTCGGTTTTTCATAGAGTTGTGTAACTGACAAAATCGAGTTTAAATCTTGCCAAACTCCTGTTATACATCCAGCTTTATGAATAATTTCTGCTGGCATTGTAGTTAAGCCAATAACGTTTTGATTAACTTGTTCGTAAACATCTAAAACTTGACTAGTACAAGATTTTTCAATATCAGATGCATAAATGTGGTCGCCCAACATCAGCAAAAATGACTCATTTTGTACCCAATCCTTGGCACAAAATACCGCATGACCATAGCCTAATTGTTCCTCTTGTAACAAAATGGTAATTCTGCTACCTAAATCTTCGAGATATCGGCTGTATTCTTGATTTTGTGGTGAAAGTTTTTCTAAAAGTTCTTTTTTGGGTGGGTTTTTCAAGAAATCTGCAAATATTTCTTTGTCATCTGGCTGCACCACAATTCCTACTTCTGTAATTCCAGCACTAATTGCCTCTTCAATAATTGCGAGAATCACAGGTTTTGCCCTACCATCTCGATCGATAATCGGGAAAAGTTCTTTTTTGACAACTTTAGTAGCTGGAAACAAACGAGTACCGAAACCAGCTACCGGAATCACAGCTTTTCTAACTTTATTTTTTTGCATAAACAATTCCTCACCCCAATTTCTCAAACAATTCCGCCAACACCACATTAGAAAACAAAAATCCTTGGGGATCAATCAAACGCAATCTTCCCTCTGTAATTTCTACCCAACCTTTTTCAAAATACAATTGCAAACACCGACAAATCTCCTCCACCTTCGCTTCGCCAAACGCCTCTACCAACGTCGCCAAACTCAAACCCTCTGCCAAACGCAACCCCAACATTAACGTTTCTAACAATACTTCCTTTGGGGGAGTTACATCACAATCAATTACACCGCCAGCTTGTACCCATTGGTAATACTCCTTAGTTTTGCGCGGACGAGTGAAGCGTTTCCCCTCAACATAACTCGCCGCACCCATACCAAAGCCATAATAAGGGCGGTTTTCCCAATACACTCGATTATGCCGACATTGATGGCCAGGTTGAGCATAATTGGAAATTTCATAATGCTCATAACCTGCACTAGTTAAAACCTGCTGACCCATCTGGTACATTTTGACTGTGGCTTCATCAGTGGGTAAAGGAGTATCACCAGGTTTGTAGTAACGACCAAAGGCTGTACCTGGTTCAATAGTGAGATCGTAAATGGAAATGTGAGTGGGTGTTATTGCTACGGCTTTTTCTAGGGAATATTGCCATTGATCCAAAGACTGATGCGGCAACCCAGAAATTAAGTCTAAGCTAAATACGGGAATCTCGACTTGGTGGATTAGTTCCACAGCTGCAAAAATATCTTCAACTGAGTGCGATCGCCCCGCCCTTTGTAATAATTCTTCTTGAAAGGCTTGTACGCCCAAACTTACCCGGTTCACGCCTGCACTGCGATAGCCTGCTATGTGGGCTAAATCAAAGGTACCTGGGTCAATTTCCATAGAAATCTCTGCCCCAGACGCAATCCCAAAATGCTTCTCTAGTTCTGTTACTATCCGTTGTAGCTGCTCTATTGAGAGCAACGAAGGAGTACCACCACCGAAGAAAATTGTCTTCAGAGGTTGACCAAATGCTGGTGTCATGGCAATTTCTTGACATAGCACCTCAACATATTGGGAGATAGTACCAGATGTTTCGCCCCGCAAGCGATCGCCCACAACAGACACCGGGAAATCACAATAAAAACACCGCCGTCTGCAAAAGGGAATATGCACATAAGCAGAACTCGCAATTCCAGAAATACTAAATTTTTTACTCATTTTGAGAAAATTTTTAAGTTAACCCAACTGCGAATTAGAGACAATGAAAATGAGGGAAGAATTCAGGAGTCAGGTGGTCACTGAGCGTAGTCGTTCGCGCAGCGTCTCCGATAGGAGAAGTGATTCAGGAGCCAGAATAATTGTAAAATCAAGCGTGTAATAACTTCTTGATTTTATTAAAATTATTAAGTCTGGGTATCAAGGTCTTCTTAATTCTGACTTCTGGATTCTGAATTCTGACTTCTGAATTCTTACAAAATAATTAGTTTATTTACAAGTTTTTGTCGTTTTACAACAAAACAATGAAAAATATTAAGATAAAAGCCTTTGGTTATAATAATTGCAGATATTGTCAGCCTAAACCCTTAGTGTAAGTCAATATTGATTAGTTTATCTTACCGATGAAATAAAAAATACTTAACTTTATCGGTTAACACAGTTGCAGGAAAACAAGACAACCATGCTTGACGCCATTATTATTTTCTCATTTATCCTAGCAGCGTCGGGAATAGGGTTCTACAGCATTGAACTACTACCCAATGGGGCACTAGATCAGGTAACGAATCTAGAAGCTCTACGCTTAGTTGTTGCCGTCTTTGCCGCTATTATTGGTGGTGCGATCGGGCTGAGTTTCCAGACGACATATCGTCGCCTAGAATCACAAGTCAAAGAAATGCCTCTAGAAGTGATTTTAACTCGTGCGATCGGCTTAGTGATTGGGCTATTACTAGCCAACCTGATGCTAGCCCCATTATTTTTGCTCCCTATCCCGGCGGATTTTGGATTTATTAAGCCATTGGTGGCAGTTGTTGGTAGTATTATCCTCTCCGTCACTGGCATGAATTTGGCAGATACCCACGGGCGAGGCTTATTGCGATTCATTAATCCCAACACTGTTGAATCGATGGTAGTGGAAGGAACATTAAAACCAGCCAATACCAAAGTTCTAGATACTAGCTGTATTATTGATGGTCGTATTGAAGCCTTACTAGAAACAGGGTTTCTGGAAGGGCAAATTCTCGTACCGCAATTTGTCTTGCAAGAACTCCAACAAGTAGCGGATGCTAGCAAAGATCAAAAGCGGGTACGGGGAAGGAGAGGACTAGAAATTCTCAACCGTATCAAGGAAGATTATCCTGATCGCATCCTGATTAATACAGTTGACTACGAAGATATTCCCACAGTGGATGCGAAGTTAGTACGCTTTGCCCAAGAAATCAGCGGTACATTGCTAACCAACGACTACAACTTGTCTAAAGTTGCCAGTGTTCAGAAAGTACCTGTTTTGAATGTGAATGATTTAGTGAATGCCGTCCGTCCCAGTTATTTACCTGGCGACAACCTGGATTTAAAAATTCTCAAGGAAGGCAAAGAACCCAGTCAAGGCATTGGCTACCTAGATGACGGCACAATGGTAGTTGTTGAAGAAGGTAGCAGTTATGTGGGTGGTGAACTACGAGTAGTAGTTACCAGTGCTTTACAAACTACAGCAGGAAGAATGATTTTTGCCAAACCCCAAGCTTCAGCATTGGCGTGAAACAATGGGATGTTTGTTCAATTCGAGTGATACTTGGTAATCGGTGCAGGTTAACTGCACCGATTATTTATTGATTGGACTCACTTGCCTGTAAATACTGTAACTGCTCAATTGATAACCCTGTGACTCTGCCTATCTGTTCTAATGGCATACCAGTACTAAATAGATTTCTTGCCACTTCGAGTAACGCTTCAGCCTTACCTTCAGCCTTACCTTCAGCCTTACCTTCAGCCTTGCCTTCAGCCTTACCTTCAGCCCTACCTTCAGCCCTACCTTCAGCCTTACCTTCAGCCTTGCCTTCTTGTAGAATGTCTTGATAAATCGCTGACTCGCGCATAATATCTGACCTCAAAACTCGTTTAATAACCTCTTTATCTAATACTAAACCAGCTAAAATGGCTGTAGAAGCAGCAATATTACTTTGAGCTCTTAATTCTGTAATACCGTTAATTTCCCGTGCCACTTCATTAAGTATAACTTCTGGATCAATTGTACTGCTTAACACAGCCAATGGTAAAAGTCCAGGTGTTCTCAAAAATACTGCTGTCGGTTGTTCCCAAAGTCTGATAACTGCAAATTCATGTCGTGTCCCAGCAATTGTAAATGTATTTTGTTGCACCAAATTTGAATTTGTCTGCTTGAGGTAAATTACGACTTGATGCATTGCTTTGTCTGGAAAGCGGCGATATACTCGCAATCGATAGTCAATCATCCGAAAAGGAATTTCCGCATCGACTTGGGTTTGAAATTCCAAATGCAATATGCTTTGCTCCGACTGCAACAGAATTAGAGCATCAGCCCGAATGGGTTCGAGAGATAATTCTTTTGGACTTAGTTCTGTTAAATTAATAGATTCGCCTAATAACCATGTAGCGAAATCACTGGAGAAGTTCTCAACTAAGAATTTGCAGATATTGTCAAACATCTGAATTAGTGTAGTTGCTACAGATGGGTTCGCATATTGCTAGGAACCTATTGAACAGATTGACTGTATATTGTGTACGACTATATGTCTATAATTCCATCAAACTCAAGTTTGCGGCTACACAAACAGAGTAATAGATTAATAGTTATACAAACATCATATAACTAAAAGTGACTTTTGTTTTAGGGCTGATTTGTTAATTGCGTACATGCCTCGTTTAGCAGCATCATTTTTTTTGAATTTCTACAGCTTAAAGGTGCTAAGAGTGCAAAAGCGTTAATCCCAAAATATACGGTTGCAGTATTGATTATTCCTATACCAAAACCTGCAACCTTTCTTGATATGGTAGACCACTACGAACAGCTACTATATATTTTGTAAATCGGACAGGATGCCTAACATACAATAATAGTGCTATGCCTTTGTAGTTAAAAATTTTAATAAACCACGAAGGCTTAAAAAAATCACAAAGCCGACTTTTGCAACACAACCGTATTTGATGGCTAAATCAATTGTTTCAACAAAACGGCTCGGTAGCCAGTTAATCCACTGGTTGCTTGAAGAAGACCAACGACGAGAGAAAGAAGGCCCTTACCGGAAAGAAGAACCACATCGCCAGCATTCTTGGTGGCAGGTGATGTGCTTGACTGGTGTAGATTATTTCTCGACCCTTGGCTATCAACCAGGGATTGCAGCACTAGCGGCTGGCGCTCTTTCTCCTATAGCTACCCTGGTTCTGGTTTTGCTGACGCTCTTTGGAGCGTTGCCAATTTATCGGCGCATTGCTGCCGAAAGCCCTTATGGTGAAGGGTCGATCGCAATGTTAGAGCGTTTACTTTCCTGGTGGCAAGGCAAATTACTTGTACTGTGCTTACTTGGCTTTGTGGCAACTGACTTTATTATTACCATTACCTTGTCAGCAGCTGATGCCACAGCCCATATCATCGAAAATCCGCTGACACCAATTTGGCTTCACAATCAGCCGATCGCAGTTACCCTGATATTAGTTGCATTACTAGGTGCAGTTTTCTTGAGAGGTTTCCGAGAAGCCATTGGGATTGCAGTAGTTTTGGTGGGAGCTTATCTGCTGTTAAACTTCCTTGTCGTTGGTGTCGGTCTGTACCAAATATCAACTCACACAGAAGCGATCGCTAACTGGCAAACTGCACTTTTTGCACGCCATTCCAATCCTTTGATCCTAATCGGTATCGCTCTCCTCATCTTCCCCAAACTCGCACTGGGATTGTCAGGTTTTGAGACTGGTGTTACCGTTATGCCTCTAGTTAAAGGTAGCAGTAACAGCACTCCGCAACATCCCAAAGGGCGGATTCGGAATACACGCAAGCTGCTCACCACTGCTGCTCTGATTATGAGCTTCTTTCTGCTTACCACCAGCTTTATAACCACTCTACTGATTCCAACCGCAGAATTTGCATCGGGGGGCAAAGCCAACGGACGGGCCCTTGCTTATTTAGCACATTTGTATTTAGGCAATGGCTTTGGCACAATTTACGATTTAAGTACTATTTCTATTTTGTGGTTTGCAGGTGCATCTGCAATGGCAGGGCTGTTGAATATCGTGCCTCGCTACCTACCGCGCTATGGTATGGCACCCAATTGGGCACGGGCAACGCGACCTTTGGTGTTAGTCTACACAGCGATCGCTTTTGTTGTCACAATTATCTTCAAAGCAAGTGTAGAAGCCCAAGGTGGGGCTTACGCAACTGGTGTGCTGGTGTTAATTACCTCAGCCGCCTTTGCTGTAACCTTGTCAGCCCATCGCCACAGACAGAAGCGGGCCAGACTCGTTTTTGGCATCATTACACTGTTATTTTTATATACCACCATTGTCAATATCATCGAAAGACCAGAAGGCATTAGGATTGCTGGGTTCTTTATCGGTGCGATCATTTTTACCTCGCTGGTTTCTCGTGTTTGGCGTTCAACGGAACTCCGAGCAGAGCGAATTGAAGTTGACGAACTTGCTAGCCAATTCCTTGCCCAAGATAGCCAGGGAACAATACGACTGATTGCAAATCGATTGAATACAGGCGATGTTCTAGAGTATTTTATGAAAGAGAAAGAGGTACGCGAAGACAACCATATTCCAGCCAACGATCCAATTCTGTTTTTAGAAATTCATGTATCCGATGCTTCGGAATTTGCGGATGTGATCGTAGTAAAAGGGGTGCAAGTTGGTGACTATCGCATCCTCCGGGCTGAAAGTGCAGCAGTACCGAATGCGATCGCAGCTTTACTACTTTACATTCGCGACCAAACAGGTAAGATTCCCCATGCTTACTTCGGCTGGGCTGAGGGAAATCCCATACAATACCTATTGCGTTTTATCTTGTTTGGCGAAGGTGACATTGCTGTAGTTACCCGTGAAGTACTGCGTAGGGCTGAAAAGAATCCCCACATACGACCTGCTATTCATGTTGGGGGTTGATTTAGGAGTAATGAGTAATGAGTAATGAGTAATGAGTAATGAGTTTAATTTTCTGCGTAAGTTCCCTAAGTCTATAAGATTTAAGAGTGCTGTTAGCGATAGCGGGGCGTTGAGTCAGTACTGAGTGCGATATATTACTTTTTGTGCTCAGAAATCGTTACTCAGCACTCAGCACTATTTCGCCGCTCAATACCTCAAGTTGGAAGAAATTGCTTTAAAATTTATGTAAATATGAGCCGCTCAATCTGAGATTAACTTTAAAATTACTTAACTTTTTAGAATGCCAGACGCGGAAAAGTTCCACAACCAGCTGGCTAATCACAAGCTGCTGCATCGGCAAGTTAGTAAAAAGGCAAAATCTTCGCTAGTCGCCAGTCAAGAAGAAGGAATGGTGCTTCAGTTGGCTGATGGCACTATCCAGGCTTGTAATGCTGCTAGCGATCGCATTTTGGGACTGAGCGCAGAACAGCTTGTGGGGCAAAATTTGCTCGATCCCAAGTGGCAATTTATTCATGAAGATGGGTCTCCCTTACTCAATAAAATCCACCCTACGAGTGTTACTCAAAATACAGGTAAGCCTTGCTTAAATGTAGTGTGTGGCTTTTATAAGCCAAATGGTGAGCTAGTCTGGCTGTTGTTGTCCTCCCAACCTCTGTTTCAAAGTGAAGGAAGCAATCTGTATGCGATCGTGACAACTTTTTCGGATATTACGGCATCTAAGCACACCCAGTTTGAGGATGACTGTAGTTGTGAACAAAATACTCAACAAGTTGATGCAGATGAATTTCAGACATTGTGGGATAGTCAACGTCTGTTTCAACAAATTGCTGGCACTCTTCCGGGAATACTCTACATTTATGACCTAATTGAGCAGCGAAATGCTTACGTTAATTACGAAATTGCTCAAGGTTGGGGCTACACACCAGCAGAAATCCAGGCAATGGGAAAGGAATTATTTACTCAACTTCTACACCCTGAAGATTTGGCTCGAATCCCTAGCTATTTTGAAAAATTTAATTCTACTCATCAGGGCGAAGTTCTCAGCTTTGAATACCGAATTCTACACGCTAATGGAGAGTGGCGCTGGTTTTGTAGCTATGACACTGTGTACAGCAGAACTGTTGATGGATTGCCGCAATATCTTTTGGGGATCGCTTTTGATATTACAGAGCGACGACACATAGAAATTTCCTTGCGGCAAAGTAATGAAAGGTTTGAGCTAGCAACGGCGGCAGTTAATTGCCTAATCTATGACTGGGAGATTGGCAGAAATACTGTGGAAAGAACTCAAGGTCTAACCCAGGTTTTTGGCTACACCCAACAAGAAACGGAACCTACCTTCCAGTGGTGGCAAGAACGCATCCATCCCGATGACCAACAAAGAATTAACGACCAATTCATGGCTAGTATGGCCAATGGAAACCGTTATCGCATCGAATATCGAGTGCGTCACCAGGATGGCCGCTATTTGTGGGTGGTAGATCAGGGGTTTGCTGTCCGGGATGCAAATGGTCAGGTAGTTAGGGTAGTTGGTGCGAGTACTGATATTACCGAACAGCAAGCTGCTCTATGGGAACGTCAAAAAATTGAAACAAATCTGCGCGAGAGTGAAGAACGGATTCGGTTGGCCACTAATGCCGCTGAAATGGGTATGTGGTTTTGGGATATCACTACTAACGAGGTAATTTGGACAGAGAAATGTTATCAACTGTTTGGAGTGTCCCCAGAAGCCGAAATCAACTTTGAGATTTTTCTCAACTGTGTACATCCTGAAGACCGCCAATACATTCAGGAAGCGATCGCCCGCTCTGTGGAGGAAAATGTTGAGTGTGATATTGAATACCGCATCCCTTGGTCTGATGGTAGTATTCATTGGATTGCTGCTAAAGGTCGCGTCTTTTATGATGCTGAGGGTAAGCCAGTACGAATGATGGGTACTACCCAGGATATTACCCAACGCAAACAGGTAGAAAATGATTTACGCCAGCGCGAAACTCAATTAAGGCGGTTAGTTGATTCCAACATTATTGGCATTATGTTCGCCACTCCTGATTACATTACTGAGGCGAACGAGGCTTTTTTAGAAATGCTGGGTTATACGCGAGAGGAGCTTTTAGCAGGTAAGATATACAGAAAACACATCACCCCACCTGAATATCATGATCTTGATCGGCAGGGACTAGAACAACTTTTAACGGTTGGGATATGTACTCCCTTTGAAAAAGAATACATTCGTAAGGATGGTTCCCGCATTCCCATACTAATTGGTGGTGCTTTGGTGGAGAGAGATCCTGCATCTTGGATCTGTTTTATTCTAGACCTAACCCCCAGGAAGCAATTAGAAAAGGCACTTAGACAACAAGCAGAGGAACTCAAACAGGCAAACCGGAATAAAGATGAATTTCTCGCTATTCTCTCCCACGAATTGCGATCGCCCCTCAATCCGATTTTAGGGTGGTCATCGCTACTCAAAAGCCGCAAATTTGATGAAGTGACTACAAGTCGTGCCTTAGAAACCATCGAAAGAAATGCTCAATTGCAGATTCAATTAATTGATGAGTTGCTAGATGTCTCCCGAATTATTCGCGGTAAGTTGAACCTGACTTTTGCCACTGTTAACTTAGTAGCTGTAATTGATGCTGCATTAGAAACAGTCCGGTTACTTGCCGAAACTAAATCTATCCAGATTAAAGTACAGGTTGACCCCAAGGTTGGTAAAGTGTTAGGCGATTATAATCGCTTACAGCAAGTTGTAGGGAATTTACTCTCAAATGCAGTCAAGTTTACTCCCTCTCGTGGTTCAGTGGAAATCAGTTTATCATTGAGTCGTGAATTAACTTTCCACTCTGCACTAATTCAAGTTAAAGATACAGGTCAAGGTATTTCCCCTGAGTTTCTACCCCACGTATTTGAATATTTTCGTCAAGCCGATAGCAGCACAACCAGGACATTCGGCGGACTGGGACTGGGATTAGCAATAGTTCGTCACTTAGTAGAGTTGCATGGTGGGACTGTAAAAGCAGCTAGCCCAGGAATTGGACAGGGAGCAGTTTTTACTGTCAGACTGCCCGTGATGAAGGAGAGTGACGGTGCAGAGAAAGCAGGAGGAGCAGGGGAGAAATTTAACTCTTCAGTTCTGCGTGGACTACGGGTATTAATTGTCGATGATGATGTTGACACACGGGAGTTTCTGCACTTCTTGCTACAACAGAATGGGGCGTTGATAACTGCCGCAGCATCGGTAAAAGAGGCGCTTAAATTTATTGCACAGGCTGTACCTAATTTATTAATCAGTGATTTAGGAATGCCAGAAATAGATGGCTATAGCTTGATTAAGATGCTTAGAGCTATGCCCAAAGAGGAGGGCGGGGAAATTCCGGCGATCGCTCTTACCGCCTATGCTGGAGAAAGCGATCGCGATCGAGTTTTAGCGGCTGGTTTTCAGAAACACATTGCCAAACCAGTACAACCAACTGAATTACTCACCTCAATTGCAGATTTACTAGGGCAAAATCATGGCTAAAACTTAACCAGCAAAATCAACAAAATTTAATCTAACTCTCGGCGTCCTTCCAACGCCCTCGCCAAAGTCACTTCATCTGCGTACTCCAAATCGCCACCTACAGGTAAACCAAAAGCAATCCGCGTCACCTTGGTAAATGGTTTCAATAGCTGACCGATATACAGGGTTGTTGTCTCCCCTTCTACACTCGGACTAATTGCGAGAATTACTTCTTGAGGTTTTTGCTGACTCACTCGGCGCTGTAAAGCTAGTATATTCAACTGATCTGGGCCAATTCCATCAATTGGCGAAATCACCCCGCCCAAAACGTGATACTTACCTTTGTATTCGCGGGTTTTTTCTAATGCAATCACATCACGAGGATCTGCAACAACACAGATAGTGTTATTGTCACGGTTGGCATTGCGGCAAATTTCACAAACAGGTTCAGCAGATAAGTGAAAGCAAACAGAACACAAGCCTATCTGTTTTTTTGCCTCAACTAAAGCTTGCGCCAAAGCTTCTACTTCTGCTTCTGGTCGCTTCAAAATATGCAAAGCCAGTCGTTGGGCACTTTTGGGGCCAACTCCCGGTAGGCGTTGCAATTGTTCAATTAACCGTGCTAAAGGGCGTGCGTAAACCGTTGTCTTGTCTCCAGAATGTTTTCACTTTAACTATGATGACATTTTTTGAGTACTTCCATCAGGCGCAACACTTCCAACTTGCGATCGCTCAATTCTGGACTTTGCAGCAACTCTACCAGTTTTGTGCCCTTTACTATGAACTGCCCAAATCGCTTTCATCCTTAGTTTTCAAACACGCCCTAGCTAAAACTTATCCTAACCACTCAGGATTTTTAGCTGTACTATCAAATTGGTTAGTAGTTTTAAACAACTCATACTGACCTTTGAGAGCAGCTTGGCGAGTCCGATTCAGTAAGGCTTTAACTTGTTCCTGGCTCATGGGTGTAAAAGTACGTATTGCCTCGAAAGCCTGGTTTAAGATGGGCATACTTTCAATGCCTGTAATCACCGTTGAAGTTGGCAGATTCATCGCGTAATGCAGACATTCGATCGGTTTGACCACATTGCTTTTGAGAATGTTTTGGTCGCCCATTGATTTCATCCCCAGTACAGCAATTCCGTCTTGAACCAGTCTGGGTAAAACTTGCCTCTCAAAACTGCGGAAATGGGCATCCATAACATTTAACGGCATCTGCACCGCATCAAAACGGAAGTTGTTTTGATTGGCAACTTCCAACATTCTCAGGTGTACTAATGGGTCTTTGTGTCCAGTAAAGCCTATGTAGCGAATCTTGCCAGCTTTTTGTGCTTCCACAACTGCTTCCATCGCACCACCAGGGGCAAAAATCCGGTCTGGGTCTTCCATGCGAATGACTTCATGATGCTGCAACAAATCAATGTGGTCTGTTTGCAAACGTTTTAAAGATTCATCAATTTGTTGAACCGCCGCTGCCTTTGTACGACCGTCGATTTTAGTCATCAGAAAAGCTTTTTGACGATAACCATTTTGCAAAGCTTTACCCATGCGAATTTCGCTACCGCCATTATGGTAATCCCAACAATTGTCCATAAAATTGATCCCGCGATCGAGAGCAGTACGGATCAGATTAATACCCTCTTGTTCATCTTTTGGTCTACCAATATGATGACCACCTAGACCAATTACAGATATTTGTTCTTTGGTGCGTCCTAGTTGCCTGTAGAGCATTTCACCTTTTTTAATCTGGAGTGGGGTAGACTGATTTTGCGCTAAAACTTGTTTGGTCAAACCTTGTAAAGCAAATACCCCGGCTCCACCTAAACCAGAAGCAGAAACTACCTTCAGTAAATTTCGTCTGCTAATATCCACAAATTTATCCTTTTGCCACAGCCTTCATAGCTTTGCATGGAGCAAAATTCGTTGCTTCTAACTGTTGAAGGATAAAAGCAGTGAGATAGAGATAGATTTTTGGAGTTGCATATTTGCGGGATGATTTTACTATTTTTGTGGGATGGGCAACATGAGCGTCCCTTGTATTTCCGGGCGGGCAGGATGCCCACCCCACAAGAATCATCCCTTAATTCAGCAACGCCAGATTTTTGATAGAGGAAGGTAATAGAAAAATATTCCATCGCTGCGTAAGCAGAGGAAGCATTGGAGACATCGGCCGCAGAGGAAGAATCCCGGATTTCTCACCACACCTCTTAAAGCCTGCGCAAGTGCCGGGGAGAAGTAATGAGTAAGAAGTTTTTACTCATTACTCATTACTTGTCCTTTGCTCCATCAAACGCCTTGAACTTGTGAGAAATGCGGGGAATCTGATAGTCGCATTCCTAATATTGTTTCAGTGCTTCAAATGTCAACTCAAATACAATACCTGAGTCCGAAAGTTTTCTTTGAGAATTGTTTCTAAATCGTGGCAAATACTATTTGTATTGCTAAATATTAGTTGCAAGATTTATAAATATTTTGTGCGTGGTTCAAGAGTTGATAAAATCCAGAAAATTCCTTTAGAAAAATCGTAATTTTAAACTTGATTGCGATAATACGTTTAGGTAAATCAAACCTGTTTATCCTAAACTATTAAAGTTCCCCGTACTAAACATGAGTAGAGTCAATGACTGCTTCATCACCAGAAAATTCAATTAGCTCATCAAGTACTCATACTTTAGATATAGCTAGGCAAGAGTATCAATATAACTACATCCATATTCCATCTATTGCGATGCTAGATCGGCTTTCTATTGCCGAAGAGTTCGCTACTAACTGGTATTTTTTATTAGCCCAGCAGTTACGAGTTGTGTTTATCAATACCTTGATTGTCAACAGAGGTAATCAAGGTTCTAAATCGATTCGTGACGATGTTGAAAGGTTTATTTTAGAAGCCTTGCTCAAGGGAGCAGTACCAGTAAAAATCACTATTCTGGCAAGAATCCTGCAAATTATCCCTCAGTTTTTGCTCAATGGCATCTCTAAGGATGTTAGAGAACTCGACGATCTTTTTTATTCTATTTTGAAAGAAAACGGACTTGTGATTCTCAGAGATGCTCTAAATAGGATAATTAACCTTTTATACGAAGGACAGCCGACAGGACATGCAACTAGTATCAAGGACTACGAAAATTTGTTTCAAGTGATTGGTGTGCCACCAATCGCAACAACTTACCAAGAAGATGAAGTATTTGCCTACATGCGAGTGGCTGGCTACAATCCCGTCACGATCGCGCGAGTAACGACTCCAGGCGATCGCTTCCCAGTCACAGACGAACATTACCAAGGAGTAATGGGAACTGACGATTCATTAGCAGCAGCCGGACTTGAAGGCAGACTCTACTTAGCTGACTATAAAATTTTAGATGGTGCGGTCAACGGTACATTCCCACACGAGCAAAAATATCTCTATGCTCCCCTAGCACTGTTTGCCTTACCCAAAGGCTCAGACCCCACCCGTTTATTGCGTCCGATAGCCATTCAATGCGGTCAAACCCCAGGCCCAGATTATCCAATTGTTACCCCTAACTCCGGTAAATACTCTTGGCTTTTTGCCAAAACAATAGTCCAAATAGCAGATGCCAACTACCACGAAGCTGTTACTCATCTAGCAAGAACTCACTTGTTAATTGGTGTTTTTGCGATCGCCACCGCTCGACAACTACCACTCACCCATCCTCTAAGAATTCTCCTACACCCGCATTTTGACAGCACTTTAGCAATTAACGATGCCGCCCAACGTATTCTCATTGCTCCAGGCGGTGGTGTCGATAGATTACTCTCATCATCAATCGATAACTCTCGCGTTTTAGCAGTGCTAGGCTTGCAAAGCTATGGTTTTAACAGCGCTATCTTACCTAAGCAATTTCAACAGCGCGGTGTAGACGATCCCAACCTCTTGCCCGTTTATCCTTACCGAGATGATGCACTATTAGTCTGGGATGCCATTCATCAATGGGTTTCAGACTACCTGAGCCTTTACTACACCACCGATGAAGACATTCAAAAAGACAGAGCATTGCAAGCGTGGGCAGCCGAAATCCCAGCTTACGATGGTGGTCGCATCCCCGATTTTGGCGAAGATGGGGGCATCAAAACGCGCAATTACTTAATTGATGCCACTACGCTGATTATTTTCACTGCCAGCGCCCAACACGCTGCGGTTAACTTTCCGCAAAAAGATTTTATGGGCTACGCCGCAGCCATACCATTGGCAGGTTATTTACCAGCCTCAACTCTCAAAAGAGAAGTTACTGAGCAAGACTACCTTAATTTGCTCCCTCCCTTAGATCAGGCGCAACGGCAATACAACCTACTCAGCTTATTGGGATCTGTGTACTACAACAAGCTGGGCGATTATCAGCAAGGATACTTTACAGACCAAAAAGTAAAACCATTGTTACAAGCATTCCAAAGTAATCTTCAGCAGGTAGAAGATACCATCAAGCAACGTAATTTGCACCGTCCACCCTATGAATATCTACTTCCTTCTAAAATTCCTCAGAGCATCAATATCTGAATTAGAAACCAATGACAAATGACCAATGACTCAAAATAAATACTATGACACTTAAAGATAAAGTCCTCAAAGGTCACGATCGCCAGGTTTGGCTTGCACCTATACTAGCTAAAGTAGGTTACGACACTGCGCTCGGCAAGTTTCTCCGCTTGATTTTTTATTACATGGATGCATCAATCATGCTCAACGCATGGCGAGACTTTCTCTACATCCGTAAAGATAATATTGGAGATAAGTATTTTGCAGTAGACCAAGCAATTATGCATTCCTCTCACTCGCAGGTGAGAGAATTAATGCAAACCCAACCACAACTCCGAGGAAATGATTTAGGCATTATCAGAATATTAGCTCCTAGCTACCTGTTAGATAATCCTCTGAGCTTAGGAACAAACGGTAACGAACATACAGGACTACGTACTGTAATCTTACAAGCCTTACCAGAACCGTCTGAAAAAATAGATTTTTTGGGGAATCTAGTTGAGCAAAGCTTGTTAGAAGCTGCTAAACAAGGCAAATTACACATTGGCAACGATTTGCCAAAGATCATGCTGTCGAGTTTGCATCAACTGGTTTTTCAAATATCTTTATCTGAGGAAGAAATCACAGCATCCGATAGTTACATTAAAGGTTTGGCTCTTGCATCCTTGCCTAATTTTATCAGCAAGTATCTGCTGGCAATATTAACAGCGCCAAAAATTCGGCATCGTCAATATTTAATTAAGCGATATAAACAATCAGCTAAATGGGCATCTTACTTTGAAACAGGCGCTCAGTATCAGTTGAACGAACACCAAATCGCTAATACCCTTTTCGATATGATTCATATCGCCGGTACTGCCGGCACAAGTGCGCTTTTAGGATCAGTTATTGGGGTTCTTTGCTTAGATAATACTCTCAGAAATAATGTAGTGTCAGAGGTTAATGCAGTCTGGAATGGCAAGAAAACTTTAGACTCAGACGCTCTAGAAAAGTTAACACTTCTCAATCAAGTGATTTTAGAAACGGCTCGTCTCTATCCACCTGTGCGATTTGTTAGCCAACTCACTACTGAAGCGGGTGAAGTTGAGATTGGAGAACAAAAATGTCCATTTCAAAAAGGTACTCGCTTGCTTGGCTCTATTCTTACAGCTAATCGGGATGCCAATAGATACCAAAATCCAGATGATTTTGACCTCACACGAAATTTTTCAGATATCTTATCTTGGAACGGCGAAGGGCATGAGCGAGCCTGTCCTGGTACATCCTTATCAATTGGCTTTATCAAAATTTTCTGTTTACATCTGTTCCACAACTATCAATGGGAATCAATTACAGAAGTCAAGTGGGATTTTGAAAAAGTGACTGCCGTTACTCCTAATAATTTAGTACTACAAGGTTTTGCTCAAAGACTGTGAGTCAGGAAATTCCAGTAGGGGCGCACAGATGCGCCCCTACTTATCGTGCTGAATTAGGAGTTGGTAATTATTCTGGTTTTTTGAGTTGATTCTACTCTTTTTCTAGTGCAATATTACTCATCTTTTCTCTGATTCGATTCGTTACAAATTTAGGTATTCTTTTAGCTGAAAGGAAGTAATTACAAATTATATGGCTGAATTAGTTGAAAAAAAGCAACTTAATAATATTGCAATCTGGATGATTCCAATCAAAGAAACAAACTTGCCATCTGTCCTTAAAGGTGTATTTTTTATGGATGGCAATCCACTGCCAGATACTTGTATTACTATGTACAATTTAGAATGGGATATAGAGAATAGAACTTTGCTTTTACCGATCTTTGCCCCATTACAGTGGACTTTTCATGACTCGATTGCTGGCTGGATATTACTACGTTCAATTCAATGGTTAAAAGTAAGTTACAAAATTCAGTTTGAAGATGAAACTTTGCAACAAGCTCAAATCACACCTATTCTGCTAGGAATACCAATTTCAAAATCGATTGTTAGTTTCACAATGTCCCAAGACAAAAATTCTCTCAATGGAGATATTTGGCACAGAAAGAACGTTTGGTTGGGCGGACTTTCTCGTGCTGGTGAATATACTCTCCGTAGAGTTGTTGATAAAGATGGTTGTTATACTCCTGCTTTTAACGATATGCTTACCAGGGTACAAAATGAATGTTTAGTAATTGCAGATTACAGATGTTCTTCTCAACATTGTTAATACTAATTGACCATCTTTACGGGCTACAACGCTTGGCATTTGAGAGATAGTCATCATCACAGCCTCTGGCTCAAGATGACCTAACAACATACCACCATGTTCTGCGTCATTGGCTTGGGCCAACTTAACGATTCCAGTAACATCATTGAGGCTGGCACGGTCAATCACTACATCATTGAGACACATACCTAGTTAATATAAATAGGAGAAAGACTTGGAGCAAAAGAATTTTCGGCGTTGCTGAATTAAGGGATGATTCTTGTGGGGTGGGCATCCTGCCCGCCCGGAAATATAAGGGACGCTCATGTTGCCCATCCCACAAAAATCGTTGTCTTTTCTACTAGTAAGAATGCCCTTCTCATGGGAATACTTTATATATAGTAATTGCAATATAGTATGAGCTACTGTACCAATATTGATTGCCTACGTCCACAAAATTCTGACAGTTCTCGTTTTTGCAATAGTTGTGGTCAGGAATTATTACTCAAACAGCGATATCGTCCACTCGCCATCATTGGACGCGGTGGCTTTGGGAGAACGTTTTTAGCTATTGATGAACATCTTCCAGATCAACCCAAATGTGCAATTAAACAACTATGTTTTCAAAAGGAAAATACTGAGATTTGGCATAAGGCAGTCAATTTATTTCATCAAGAAGCCCTTCGTCTCAATGAACTAGAACACTCTCAAATACCCAAATTACTAGCGCACTTTGAACAAAATCAAAAGTTTTATATTGTTGAGGAATTAGTAGATGGACAAACACTCGCCCAGGAATTACAAAAACAAGGCGTTTTTCAAGAACCACAAATTTGGGAGATATTAAAAAGTTTATTGATCATATTGCAATTTATCCATTCCCGACAAGTAATCCACCGAGATATTAAACCGGAAAATATTATGCGCCGTTCGGGTCGAGGAGACCTGGTTTTAATCGATTTTGGAGTTGCTAAATTCGCCAATAATATGAAGCAACTTCGTACAGGCACTATAGTAGGTAGCCCAGAATATATCGCTCCCGAACAAATGCGAGGAAAGGCATTACCAGCCAGCGATCTTTACAGCTTGGGTGTAACATGTATTTACTTACTTACCGATGTTTCTCCCTTTGATTTGTTCGATATTGCTAGCGATCGCTGGGTATGGCAAGAACATTTACCAGCAAAGAATACTGTTAGCGTTCACCTTTGTGAAATCTTAGATAAACTTTTACAAAATGCCGTTTCACAACGCTTCCAATCTGCAACAGAAGTTTTACAGATACTGGAGCAACAACCAAAGAAATTGCTAAATATGTCTAATTATCGTACAGTAAATACTATTGATTATACGCATTTGCGTGATTTATTAGCAAAAGGAAAATGGGAATTAGCAGATAAAGAAACTTGGGAACTAATATGTCAAGCACTAGCAAAGCCTAGAGGTAGCTATATATTTAGTAGCGATTTTGAGAAACTTCCCTGTCAAGATTTGCAAACCATTGACCTTTTATGGGTGAATTACAGTCATAAACGCTTTGGTTTTAGCATACAGACACTTATTTACAAAAACGTGAATGGCGACTATGTAATTTTTTGTCATCAAGTTGGTTGGCATATATACAATTCTAGTTATGCAAATTCAAAATTCAATTTTAGTCTCAAAGCACCAATCGGTCATTTACCCTCACGTATTTGGATTGGTGGTTCTCAACCGTGGCGCTACCCCGATGCTTTAGCTGTAAAATTAGCAGCTTGTGGTATTAATTAGTTTTGATAATAAGATTACTAATAAACTCCTAGTTTGTAGTGAGTGATTCATCGCTCAAAGCAACGATAATTAGGACTAAAGTCCTCTCTATGAGACGCTATGCGTAGCTTGCTTCCCCGAAGGGGTACACTACAAACTTTAATTGATTTACGTCTAGCTATTTATAACTTAACAGTGAGCTTTGTCGATCGCTCTTCGTCTTTATGCCCCAGGTATCGCTCCCCCAATCGTTCTATCCACACCTACCTCTCACCGCTCTTGCGCCCATGCAGGATGTGACAAACCTCTGGTTTATGAAGGTGATTGCTCACTATGGCAGCCCTGACTACTTTTTCACCGAATATTTCCGCGTCAATGATACCTCACGGCTCAATCGTGGCATTCTAGCAGCCATCACCGAAAACGACACAGGTCGTCCCGTTTTTGCGCAAATGATTGGCGAAAGTATTCCAGATTTAGTCAGAACAGCAAAGGAACTTTGCAACTATAATATCGCTGGAGTTGACTTGAACATGGGCTGTCCAGCACCTAGAATCTATCGCAAAAATGTTGGGGGTGGATTGCTGCTCTTACCAGAAAAAGTGGATCGGATTTTGGGAGAATTACGGCAAGCAGTTAGCGATCGCCCTTTAACCGTCAAGATGCGCGTAGGCTTTGAAAATACAGATAATTTTGACAAAATTCTAGATATAATCAATCGCCACAGCATTGATTTGCTTTCTTTGCATGGTCGCACCGTCAAAGATATGTACCACGGGGCAGTGAAATATGATTTAATTGCTGAAGCAGTTAGACGAGTCGATTGTCCAGTGCTGGCCAATGGCAATATCAACTCGGCGACAACTGCTGTTGAAGTGCTTTCTCAAACGGGCGCGGCTGGTGTGATGGTGGGACGCTGGGCGATCGGGAATCCTTGGATTTTTAATCAAATTCGGCAAGCTTTGCGAAAAGAACCGATCGCGCCCGTTCCTTTAGCGGAGGTACGCAACTATATCGATCGTTTATGGCAAACCCCCACAGCAGCAACTATGCCAGAGCGATCGCGCATAGGCTACCTAAAAATGTTCCTCAACTACATTGCCCTGAGTGTTGATACTGAAGGTCATTTTTTACGGTTGATGCGACATACTTCTACTGAGGCAGAATTGTTTAACCTCTGCGATCGCGTTCTCCTGACTGATTTGACAAAAACTTTAGCTCTAGCACCCTCTTTGAGTGTGTAATATCAGTATAGGTTTTTACATCAATTTCGCCAGTAATATCATGTCCGGCTGATTAGGGACTTCCAAATAAAAAATATCCAACTATTTCTTGGAAATCCCTTAGTTGTCATTGTGAGCGAAGCGAAGCAATCCCCGAACCCTTGCGATTGCTTCACTTCACTTCGTTGCGTTCGCAATGACATATCGTAAGCGATTAGGCAAAGATGATATAATTACCAAAATAAAAAGATCCCCGACTTTTTAAAGAAGTCGGGGATCTCAAGCTCTCAATTAGAATTACCAAAGCTATTTAATCGCACATAATATCACTCAAATTGCACAAGCGATCGCCCCGATACCACAATAAAACCCACAGAGTCAAGCCTTAGAAGCGGCTGGCGAATTCCCTCTAGAATGGCTGCATTTAAAGCAGTTTCTATCTTCAATTCTTCAGCTAATGCATTATCCCAACTTTGCTGGTTTAAACGTAGTCGTAATTGTTCTACTCTATTGGCTAATTTCTTTTCGGCGACCTTAGCACAACTTTGACATAAGTCAATAAAATCGGGACGATTTGAAAGTAATTCCGCAGAAGCGTTACGCACTTCATAGCAAAAATTTTGCCATTTACTAGGGTCAACAAAATCGTCAATAATTCCTAAGCGCTCTTTTGCTAGATTGTAATCTCGTCCTTGATTATTGTTTTTATCTTTATATGGACGTTGTAAAATACTTAAGAGCGCTTTATCCTCAACAGCACAGATTGGCTGCTTGCGACCATCAACATAGATAGTTTCTATAATTGGTGGAAATAGAGCATCAACACGTCGCTGCAAGTTTTTGAATTGAGAATTATCTAGTTTGTTATCTAGTAAAACTTGTTTGGCAGTTCTTAAATTTGCCTCGACTACATAATTGCATTGAAAACCGAACCACTCCTTCCCTTCTTTCGCGTCCCAAGATGTATCAGTGCGCCAGAGAGCAAAGGCTTCACCTCGGTCATCCCAATTGATATAGTTGGAGAGTGCTTCGACAAATCCTTCGCCAACTCGAAAGAGTTTAACACCAGGATTTTGGTTTGCTACTCTGCGATTATAAGTACCAAATTGGTCTAGGGAACTCTCAGCAAAACGGTTTTGTAAATCATTTATCGGCACCAATGTCCGCGTTGTTGGTTGATAACGTCGCATCTCTGATGAATCGGGGTTATTCAGTCCTCTGAATCCCAGCGCGTCGCAAATCCAGCCTTCAATTGCTCGTTTCATTTCTAGATGACGAGCATCGTAATTATCTAGCTCTTGAAAATACTCGGTAGCAATTTCATCGTTGGCATCAATTTCATCTAGAGCATTTTGTTCGCTAATTTTCGCTATTTCCGCTTCAATTTGCTCTTGAATTGGTGCAACCATCTCTAACAATCCAGCCGCACCTGATTGAAACAAAATTGTTTCTAATTCTGCAAGTTTCTCATCAACATAAAACTGGAGACTGGCAATTGATTGTTGGAAAATACCAAACCCATCTTTTAAGACTTTATACCAAGCATTGTGAGGGCTATCTTCCAAGTAGGGGCCAATCAAGGCACTAGATTGGATGCCAATTTTGCTGCCAATGCGGTCAAGTCTACCAATTCTCTGCTCTAATTGATTAGGCGACCAAGGAAGGTCAAAATGAATTAACCAATCGGCAAACTGGAGGTTACGTCCTTCTTCTCCAGAGCGATCGCATACTAAAATAAAGCAGTTTGGGTTGTTCTTGAACCGATTTAAGCCTTCCTCAACTTTGTCTGGTGATTCTCCAAATTGATGGCTGGCTATTGTTTCTGCACCAAAGGTATCAGATAAATACCGGACAATTTCACCACAAGTTTGCACAAAACTGGTAAATACAACAAATTTGGGCAGAATATCGCCAGCAATTGGTCTTTTAATTCTCTGCTGTATCCTGGTGATGAATTCCTTTTGATTTTTCCGAACGTTTGCGGGAATTTTGAAATAAGTACCTAGCTGATTTAGCAGCACTGTTTTCAAATTTTCCGTCCGTTGTCCGTCCTCTTGAGGTTGACGAATAATTTTTAGTAAGGATTGGAGAATCTCTTCTTCCCCTGAGAATTTGGGGGTTGTAGTTAATAGGCGAACATCATTTTCTTTAAATTCTTGGATGAGTTTAGCATGAGGTTTCGCAGTTAAACGCGCCGTAATTACCTGCTCTAAAATGCCTAACCAAGTCCCAGCAGCGAGAAATAACAGCAGAAAAACTCGCTGATATTGCTTTTCAGCAGGAGCAACACTCCGCCATTGATTGAGCAGTTCGTGGATATCAAGCGATCGCTCGTCTAAATCATACTCTTCTTTCGGCGTAAAGTTGCGGTCAAATATCACATCTTCTACCGCAGCGCGACGGTTGCGAAGCATTCGCCGATGTAGTCGATAAATATCGCTGATGTGGACGCGAATCGCTTGGACGATTTGCTCTTGCTCGGTAGAATTTGCTTGTAAACAATTTTCTAAATCATCCGCCAACTTCAGTAAATACTTATCTTCAGCCAAAAGGTTTCGCAATTGCTGCAAGTTGCTTTTGAGAACCTCTGGTTCTGCACCTTCTTTAAAAGAAAGCAGAAGTTTACCAATTTGCTGACGGCTTTCAACTTTGGTGCGGAAACCTGCTAGATCGCCAATTTTATAGGTTGTTGGGTCGAGTAAGTGCAACATGGCCAGAAAATCCTGCTCGTGATTGAGAACCGGAGTGGCAGATAATAAAAGTAAGCGATCGCTTTTATGAGCAAGTTCTTTGCAAGTCTGAAAACGCTGACGCACTGTTGCATCCTTAGAGGTTGCCATTGCGGCGATGTGATGAGCTTCATCTAAAATTAAGCAGCCTATTCTTGCTTTCAGGTTGATTTTATGAATATCTTCAACCGCCAGCACCGCTACCCGTTTGCCAAAATGGGAGATGTAAAACTTGTTTTCTAACTCAGTCCGCCATTGTTTGAGCAAGTATTGCGGAACTATCACCACTGCACCTTTTTTCGGCTCATCGAGAAGGAATTGACGCAGAATCGCACCCGCTTCGATGGTTTTTCCGAGTCCCACCTCATCTGCTAACAAGTAGCGTTGAATTGGGTCTTCCAGTACCCGCCTGACTACTTCAACTTGGTGAGGATAAAGATTAATATTTGCCGAAATCAGTCCCGTCATCCCGCGACTCACAGCGCGTTGCTGAATCAAGGATTTCACGAAAGCCAGTCTTTTGTCGTGGAAATAAGGCGTTTCGTGACCCTTCATCGCTAGAGTTTGGATGGGGTCTGTATTTGGTAGATTACAACGAACGTAAATATCTTCAACAGATGCGATCGCAGTTTTCTTATCTGGCAAATCAATTTGATACATTTCTGTATCATCATCCCAGATAAAAACTCTGCCAACTATCCATTTATCCTGAGTTGGGAACTTGATATAGCATCTAGCTTGGGGTTCCAGCTTGACTTCAGAGAGCGAACTTAAAGGTAAAGTTTTTTGGAGACGTTGGCCTATAGAGCAGAAATACTCAACAATCGCATTGGTATCAGATATTTCCGTAACTTTTCCGATACCCAAAGAGTTATTCTGGGACTGTACCAATAAACCAAGCTTAATCATAGATCCAGTCCCCTGAACACACTAAAAGAACCTTCCAGACTAGTTTTTAGCCCACATCTGGCAGTTTTGTCGATCAACATTATAGATAATAACTGGTATTACAGTTTTTGTTAGAGCGATATCTAAGACGGGCTATGACGCTTTCTACGAGACGCACTCACGTTCGCGGACTCGCTAACGCTTTTCTACGAGACGCACTCGTGTTCATTATCGGCGTCACTCCATCACAGCCAGTTAATAAAATTAGCAATTTTCAGGTAAATGCATCACACAGTAGAGGTACAGCATTGCTGTCCTTGTACAACATATACAGTTCAATTAAATGAAAACTGCTGTAAATTCACATTTCTCAGTAAAGTTTTGCGTAAAAGCGTGACTTTGTTAAATGTTTGCCAACACAATGCTATTGCAGGATATTGCCAAATTAAATTTGCTACGAATTAATGAAATACTGTACTTAGCTGATTTTGTGGTGTAACAGATTTACGCTTTAGCTTGAGAAGGTCACGATACAATTAGAATTATGTACATTTATTGACTATGAAGAAAATTAGAGACAACACAATTAAGCTAAATCAATTTTTAAAGTTGATGGGTATAGTGCCAACTGGAGGCCAAGCCAAGCTGATGATTCAAGGTGGTGATGTCCAAGTAAACGGGATGCTAGAAACTCGACGAGGACGGCGACTAGTACCGGGCGATAAAGTGACAATTCAAGGACAAACTTTAGAGGTGAATTTGAACAACAACGAAGACCCAGATGTAATGATAGATTTAACCGAGCAAACCGAGTAAAGAAACTTTATCCCAAAGTTACAAGTTTCTTTTTTTCTTTGTGAGTAATGCTGCAAATTTCCAATAATGTTATTATTCCACAGACTGAAATTGAAATTACTGCGATTCGCTCCCAAGGAGCAGGAGGTCAAAATGTAAATAAGGTTTCTACCGCGATCCACTTGCGCTTCGATATTGCGGCTTCATCATTACCCGATTATTATAAACAACAGCTTTTAAAGCTCAACGATCGACGCATTAACCAAGAAGGAGTAGTTGTAATTAAAGCCCAGGAACACCGAAGCCAAGAGAACAATCGCGAGTCAGCCTTGAAACGACTTCAAGAACTCATTCAAAGCGCAGTTGTCGTGACAATCAAACGCAAACCCACTAAAC
This sequence comes from Nostoc sp. EspVER01, assembly GCF_034530635.1. Lineage (NCBI taxonomy): Bacteria > Bacillati > Cyanobacteriota > Cyanophyceae > Nostocales > Nostocaceae > Nostoc > Nostoc sp. EspVER01. Next base: position 42,481 of record NZ_JAVRCS010000029.1, on the reverse strand, counting down.
CAACTCGCAGTTCTCAAAGAAAACGCCTTGACCACAAAAGTAAGCGCGCACAGATAAAATCTAACAGAAGACAGGTGACAGATTGTTAATTCATCGATTATTTGTAGAGAATACACATATTATTCAATAGGAAAAAAGATGAATAAGACATTACTAAAGATTTTAATATTTGCGCTTTTAATCTTGTTTATCATCTCTCCCTTTGCGGCCCTTGCGGGTTTAATGCTTGTAGTGTTAGTTGCAGCATTTTTCTTTTTACTAGGGGACGTGTTTCAAGCAATTATTGGTCGCAACACCAACCCGAAAAAGTCATAAAAGCAAAATTCCAAATGAAGATAGGGATTTCCCATCGTTAAGCAACCAACTAGCGCTGTATTAGATTCAACACAGAAACGCTATAAACAGCATTCGTTTTTTAACGAAATGACGTACACAGGTAGGGGCACAATAATCTGTACCTCACCTTGGCATAGCCTCTGTCTGCGACACGCTGCGCGTTCGCGTAAGCGTCCCGCAGGGAACGCAGACAAGTTGCAATCTGCTGTAAATGTATCTATTTTAATGAAAAATATCTCTTATGTTTGGCATAATAATATTTGAACAACTCGCTATTTTATAAATAAAAATACCTAAAATTTATTTATCTGAGGAGTAATAATTATATTTGTTGAAGATAAACACACTGAAGCCTAGTAGAGGTAAACTAAAGAAAAAGAAAAATTAAAAATTAGTAGTCACAATATAATAAGTGTTATGAAAATGAATTTTTGATAATTTTTATCAAAGCATAAACACTTTCTTATAGTCAACATCAAGCAGAATACATAGATGCGGATAATTGGACATATCAACAACAAAAGGTACCACCCATGAGTTCCCGCGCACTGCTGTTAGTAAATCGTCATGCTCGTCAAGGGCAAAAGGGTCTATCGGAAGCGATTCAAAGTCTGAAAACATTTGGCTTTGATTTAATTGAGGAGTCTACAGAAGATCCCAAACATCTTGCTGAAGTTATACTTCGCCATAAGCATCAAGTTGACTTGGTAATTATTGGTGGAGGAGATGGTACTCTCAATGCTGGTGTAGATGCTTTAATTGAGACTCAGTTACCTTTGGGAATCTTGCCTCTGGGAACTGCCAACGATCTAGCGAGAACTTTGGGAATCCCTAATTCCCTCAACGAAGCTTGCAAAATTATTGCAGATGGACATTTACACCGCATCGACTTGGGTTGTGTGAATGGCAAGCACTTTTTTAACGTTGCCAGTATGGGATTGAGTGTAAAAATTACCCAACGACTTACCAAAGAAGTTAAGCGCCGCTGGGGAGTATTTGCCTATGCTGCCACTGCATTGCAAGTGATTTTGGAAGCCAGACCTTTTACAGCAGAGATTGCAATCAACGGTGAATTAGTTCGCGTCAAAACAGTGCAAATTGCTGTCGGTAATGGCCGTTATTACGGTGGTGGTATGGCAGTGGCTGACGATGCCACAATAGACGATCAAAGGCTAGACCTTTATAGCTTGGAGATTGAACACTGGTGGCAGGTTATATTATTACTACCCGCAATGCGACGAGGGCGACATATACATTGGCAGAGTGTACGCTCCCTTCAAGGTCAAGAAATAGAGGTACATACTCGCAAACCTCGCCCTATCAATACAGATGGTGAAATTACTACCTACACACCTGCTCATTTTCGGGTTATACCTAAAGCTATAGCTGTTTTTGTACCCCCAGAAAGCAGGAGTTAGGGGTTATTCAATTTTAGATTTTAGATTTTCCTTCAATTCAAAATCTAAAATTGGCAGAGTTTAGAAGTTATTCTCCCTCATCTACCCTCTACTACAAAGTGGGAACTCGCATCAACTCACGCCAAATGCATCTGAGATTTTCTCAAGATATAAAATCCCTGTTGCAACGCCTAGCTGAACAACCGCTGACTCTAGGCGATATTCTGACAGAAACCTCAGAACGGGGCTTCAGTCTGGTAATTACATTATTAGTTTTGCCTTTTTTACTTCCTATGCCACCGGGATTAACTGGTCCATTTGGTGGTGCTTGTTTACTGTTGTCAGTGCAAATGCTTTTAGGAAGGCGATCGCCTTGGCTACCAAAAAGAATCGCTAACTACAAATTTCCTCGTTCCTTCGCCCAGTTACTTTTGCAAAATTTGGGACGGCTTACCAAAGTTTTTCAGAAAATCGCCCGTCCCCGATTAGCAAAAATAGCTCATAATCCTTTAATTTGGCGAATTAATGGGTTTTGTATCTCTTTATTAACAGTATTACTAATATTACCAATCCCGTTTACAAATCCTATCCCGACTATCGGTATTTTACTTTTGACTGTTGCCACCATAGAATCTGATGGTTTGCTAATTTGCATCAGCTACGGCATTACTGCCCTAATTACCTTGTTGTTTGGATTTATTGGTTATGCAGTGTGGTTAGCTCCCAGTTTGCTGCCATCGATATTGAAATAATAAAAGCCTCCAGCTTTTGGCTGAAGGCTGTAAATTCTTAGGGTGCATCTACCATTTATTAATCCATTTTATTTATTGCTATATCCGGGAAAATTAGACTTCTTAGCAAATTTATTTTCTTTCATAAAAAAATCAACAATAAAAAAGCCTTCAACTAAAAGCTGAAGGCTGTAATTTAATTAAGGTGCATCTACCATTTATTAATCCGTTTTATTTATTGCCATATCCGGGCAAATTAGATTTTTAAGCAAATTTATTTTCTTGCAGAATAAAAAAGTATCAACAATAAAAAAGCCCTCAACTAAAAGCTGAAGGCTGTGATTTAATTAAGGTGCATCTACTATTTATATATCCGCTTTAGTTGTTGCTATATCAGGAAGAATTGAAAAAAAATGTATGGCTGTGGAATTGATTTTGTTAGCTACAACGGTAGTACTAGTCTCAACGAGGATCGCCTACGGTATTTGACTAGGTAATCATTGACCAACTTCACATTAATTTTACAATTAGCCCTATTTTACTCTGAATACACAAAGTTTCTGTTAATATCTCAGATTCGATATCCGCAATAGTACGAATTTAGTTTATTAGTTGGGTATATGACTATGAAAGTTAGGCACACCCAACTTGATGAAGCGATCGCAATTTCTATTAGCCCTTGCTAGTCTTAGTATTGTCGGGGGAAGCTTTTTTCTGAGAACAACTTTTAGCAGTACTAGTGAGCCTAAAATTATAACTGATACATCACGCTACAAAGAAATTCGTAATCAACTATGGTCTGAAAATGATCAAGTAAAACATTTTCCTAATGAGATTCCCCCTGATGCTAAAGACGTTCGTATTGCTTACTCTCCCAAAGTTTTGCAAGGAAGTAGTTTTTTTCAAATTAGGTTAAAAGAACCACCAAAGAAGATAGAAAAATTACTTTCACAATATAGAAATAGTGCCAAGCACAAATATATAGGTGGTGACACAAACGACCACATAAACCAACCTAACGGTGTGCCGACGACTTTCTTCTATACTAGTGATTCTCCAACAGAATCTTTTCCGGCTACTTATGAAATATTGGTCTTAAATACAGATGACAAAGGTAGACCTGGCTTTAAGTGGAATCATGGAGATAGCTATGGCGTTGCTATTAATAGTTCTACCTCAGAAATTATCTATTGGTCTGAAAAATGGTAATTAGCAATTCAAAATGAATTTGAATTGCCATGAGAAAAATCATTATTTTTGACATAGGACTTCAAAAAAAAATATCTGGATAAGCGGCAATTATACTTTCAGAGAAAACCGCAAGAAGAATCAGTCAATTGGAAGGCTGAATTTAGCAAAAATTTCCACAAACTATTTTTTGAGATTGAGATAGTGGTAAATCTGTGTTTCAATTTTTGCAATAGGTTCCATTGTGAAATTCTGAGTACAAAAAACTAACCTTCACTTCAGTACTAAGTAATGCTTTTACCCTTTTTGGTATATCACTTTGGGTAGTTAAAACTTATAGCCAACATCGCTAAAATTTATAAGTGCTTAAAAACTATCTAAATATGTATAATGCCAACTGCTTTAATTACTGGTGCTTCTAGTGGTATTGGTAAAGCCTTTGCTCAAGAACTAGCTGCACGCAAGACAAATCTTGTACTCGTTGCTCGTTCTGAAGAAAAACTGAGCCAATTAGCTAAACAACTACAAGAACAACACAACATTCAAGTAGACGTTATAGTTAAAGACCTCACAGAACCTAATGCAGCAGCTAGTGTATTTGATGCCACAAAATCAAAAGAATTAAATATTGACTTATTAATCAACAATGCTGGTTTTGGTTACTATGGCGACTTTGCTGAAGGGGATGGAGAAAAACAAGTCAAAATCGTACAATTAAATATTTTAGCATTGGTAGATTTAACTCATAAGTTTTTACCCTTGATGCGGCAACGTCGTTTTGGAAGTATTATTAACGTATCCTCGATTACCGCATTTCAACCAATACCATATCTTTCGGTTTATGCTGCAAGTAAAGCTTTTATTCTCAGCTTTAGTGAAGCATTATGGGCAGAAAATTATCAGTATGGTGTCCGTATTTTAGTCACTTGTCCAGGACCAATAGAAACAAACTTTTTTGCAGAAGCTAATTTTCCTCCAGCGCTGGCAGGTAGTACAGATAAAGTTTATTCTTCCGAAAAAGTGGTTTGGGAATCTTTAGAGGCTTTAGAAAAAGGCTATCCAACTGTTATTAGCTCTGATACTACCACTCAAATTAGAAGCAAATTATCTCGGCTTGTACCGCGCAAACTTCTACTGAATATGTTAGCGAAACGCTTTAAAGCCTAAGTATTAAGTATATATTTAGGAGTTAGGAGTTAGGAGTTTGAAGTTAAATAAACTGATGTATTTAAAACTCCTCACTCCTAACTTATTACATATACCTTGTTAATTGAACTCGGTAACGCTCTTTTTTTGTAACGGCGATTTCGCCAACTTCTAAACGCCCTTTAGAACGAATGGCGATTAAGTCGCCTGATTTGACTTGAGAACTAGCTTGGGTAACTTCCTTCCAATTGACGCGGACATCACCAGCATCGATGAAATCAACCATTTTGCTGCGGGACATACCAAAACCAGCAGATGCGATCGCATCTAATCTTAAAGAAGCCTCTACAGTAGTTAATTCTTTTTTCTTCGGTTCCCGAACCTTTAATTCAGTTAGCTCAATCTGCTGAGTTTTCACAGGAACCGATCGCACTTGTTTCAGGCTCATTGACAAAAATTCCACCAACTCTGGGGCAACAATCGCCTGCGCCCCCCGTTCTCCCAAGACAATCACATCTCCCGTCTTTTCACGAACAATTCCTGTCCCTAACATTGCGCCTAAAAAGTCGCGGTGAGAGGCGGTATCAAACAGGAAATTACCAGCAATTTCTACAGCTACCAGGCTGACTTGAGATTGATCTAACGGAAGTTCCGAACGAGCGATCGCTATTCTTTGGCGTTCAGCTTGCGGATATCCACCCCACGCGACTAATTGCACTTCTGTTAATCGGTTAAACACCCGTTGAATTTCTGCCAATTCTGGGGGAGACAGAAAATCTGTCAAAACTACTTCCCAAGTTTTGATGGCTTGCTCTGCTTGATCGATTGCACGAGCGACACTATCTCGATTTTCAACACCTTTTAAAAGTTCTTCTCGTGGCAACATTCTTAAAAATTATGAGTTATGAATTGAGAATTAATCTGCTATAACTATCCTGATTCTAGCTTTAATTCCCATTTCTACAGTTTCTGTCCAGATTGGGTTAGCCTTTCTACTTGAGATTCTTTGGCGATCGCAGCGGCTTACGCCATCTCCCAAGAACAGGAAAGTAACTCAAGCCGCTGTGTCGTGATGTGTAAACTATGATTTATTCAATACACAGTATTTGTGTCGGCATAACCTTGGATATTTTCTGGATCGAACTGACGTAATATTTTGGTTGCTTGGCGAGTCAGAGTTTCAGAACCTTCAACGGCAACTAAATATTTACCTGCATCTAAGCGGTTGCGATAAGGTAAAGCATCACCACCACCGATGAGTAAACCGACTCCGCCACCGACAACCACACCACCCATCGCACCACTAGCAGCACCCAGCAGTCCGCCAACAATGTGATTGCCAACTTCACCCGCCCAGGCAAAAGTATCTAAACCAGTAATCAGGCTGAATGTAAAACCTGCAAAAAAGCCAAATGGTATCAGCCAGGTTGCCATCTGTTTTGCTTGCTTTTTAGCTTGATCTTGGGGGTCAATTAAGCCAAACTCGTCAGCCGTTTTATACCCCCTCCCCAAAATAGTGCTGTTAATGCCTTCTTTTTCTAAAGCTAAGTAAGCAGCTTCGGCTTGAATGCGGTCTGATAATACGGCAACAAGGTAATTCATTGATTTTACAATTTGTCTAATAGAAGTTTTGCCTTAATTAACAGCGTATCAGTCCTGGTTGAATCATCTTGCATTGGGTAGGAGTTAAAAGTTAGGAGTTAGGAGTTAGGAGTTAGGAGTTAAGAGTCTTACTCCCCAACGCTAGCAGGGAAGAGGGGCTGGGGGTTAGGTCTGTAACTCAACTGCAAACTGCGTAGGCGTAGCCCGCCGCAGGCATCGCACAAGTTAAATGTACATGGGCTGATCATTTTAGCAAATCTAATGGCTCACAAAAATTGTTTACGCCTTGCTTGAGGACATATAGCAAAACTGGCGTTGCCAAAATTTTAGGAAATGTTGGCGTTGTTTTTAGATGTTCCATCATCTTCTGAAGAGAAGTATTAAGCAAATCTTCTCGATATTCTTGTTCGCAAATCACCACACGCCATTTTCTAGCTAAGGCATCTAACCACTCAGAATTTGCTCTTTCTGGTTGTTGTCCTGCTCGGATAGCTAGCGTCATTGCTGCATCTTCCAAATCTCCATCACAGTCTTCAATTAAATCCAGCGCTTCCATATCGCTAGGATCGTCTGCCAATTGAGAGCGAAACTGTGCAATTTCTTGAGATGTTACTTTAGTCATTAGTCTTTGACAAGGCAAGCGATGCCTACGGCGGTAAACTACGAACACTCAGTTATGTTAGTCCAAATTTGACTATATCGCTTCTCTGTTAAGTCCAATACAGACCTCACAAAAACAACTCCTTACTGCCTTTGAGACTAAAAAGCCTCATCTTTCCAGTAAATACACTGAATAAATGAGGCTTTTCGATAGCTTTTTATCAGAAACTCTACTAGATTGTGTAATGCTCTGATAAACACAGCAGCAGTCAAAAGTAGTGATTCCGTTGAGTTTCAGCTAATTAGCGGAATGCTCTGAGAGTAACAGACCGTTGTAACTGAGCTAAAGCGCGGTTGTAATCCAAAATTGCTGTGACTCGATTACCTTCAGCTTGGGTGAGGTCATTTTCAGAGTTAATGACATCAGTTTGAGTACCTACACCAGCTTGGAATCGCAAACGCGCTAAACGTAGAGCTTCCCTGGCTTGTTCTAAAGCGGTATTAGCGGTTTGAACATTCTCCAAACTAGATTGCTGGGTAGAATAGGCTTGTTCTACCTGAAAGCGAATTTGGTTGCGCTGTTCGGCAAATTGAGTTTCGGCGATCGCAATATTGGTTTTGGACTGAGCTGCTCTTGCTCTTGCGGCTCCCCCATCAAACAAATTTAGGGTTGCCCTAACTCCGAATGAATAACCATCAGTAACGCTGACATTATCATCGAACTGGTCTAGCAGGTCATAGCTAGCGACCAAACTAACTTGAGGGCCCAGTTCTGCAAGAGCTTGTTTGCGCTGTTGCTCGTTAATATTACGTTGTGCTAACTGCTGTTGCAATTCTGGACGATTTTGATAAGCCAACACAATACTTTGTTCTAGGGTTGGGTTCCAAAGACCAGCTAATTGTACAGGGTCAGCGGCACTGATATTTATTCCTTGCGGCAGACTTATCCGAGTTGCTAATTGACGACGGGAAATTGACTGCTGGGATCTAGCATTAGTTAAATTTTGTTGGGCATTTGCTAAATTCACCTGCGATCGCAACACATCGAACCGCGTACCAACCCCAGCTCGCTCTAAAGCTTCTGCATCACGTAAACTAGCTTCCGAGTTCTGCACAGCCGATTGGGCAATCCGTACTTGTTCATCTGCTTGTTGCAAATTGTAGTAGTCTGTGGCAACATTTAGACGGATTGTCTCAGACTGAGTTTCTACAGCCAACTCGTTGAAACGTACTTGTTCTTCAGCCGCTTTGATGCTAGATTGCACTCTCCCAGAAGTGTAGATATTATACGACAGTTGTGCTTGACCAGAAAAAGATGTACTGGGTTGATCTTGGTTAGACAGTAAGCCATTTCGCCCGTTTACTTCATCCTGAAGCTGACTGCTAGCAGACTGACTACGAGTCAGATCCGTGCTAACTCCCAGAGTGGGCAATAAAGCAGCTTGCGCCTCGCGTAGAGCCGCTTTATTGCGTTCTAGCTCCAATAAGGACACCTGTAGATCGTGATTGTTACGCCGTGCTAACTCCAGAGCTTGTGCCAAAGTAATTGGTTGATTTTCCTGAAGTCTCACTTCCTCCGCTTTGGTGGGAAATTGCAGCGGATTTGAGTTAGGAATCAGGTTCTCTGGAATTTGCACTGGCCCTGACGTTACTGGAGTTACCGTTGTTGGCACAGTGGCAGGTTGCACCGAACCCCCTGGTGCAGGAGTTACAGTTTCTGGCGTAGTGATTGGCGTCGAATCTGCTGGAATCGTGGTATTACTCTGAGCCAAGCGGCCACCAATAGCGTTTTGTCGTAAGCAGGTGCTTGAGGTTAGTAGCAGAGCCAAGGAGTCGGTTTTACTTTTGCTCAACTCCTGCGGACACCTCTGCGCTGACAACAGTTTTGCTGCTCCTGCACCTGTAGCTGAAGTTTGTAAAAATGTTTGCAACGGAGTAACAGTATTTATCTTTTGAACCACTGGCTGCTGTGCAGAAGACAGGGACAAAATTTCTTTTTGGACAGAAAGGGGTTTTGAAGTGTAGTTGGGAACTAATATCTTCTTTAATTTCTGCCCATAAGCGCTTGAATTACTCTGTTTTTGGTTCTTTTGAGCTTGGGAAGGATTAGAGGTAGCTGTCAAACTGAAAAATCTACCTTTATCTTTCTTAAGTAGTTGTTTTATTGGTACAACAGTATTTTCAGTCGTAAATACTGGAATACTGTTATTACTTAAAGGTTTCACACTAAGTTTAGTAAAACCCAAAGCAGGTACTAGGGTTGGAACACTAACATTTGCACTGTTAGGCAGTTGCCTATTTATGGTGTCTACAACCAAGTCTTGACCATAAGTAGAAGTCAAAACACTAGGAGAAGACGCCAGTTGTACCCCAGTTAGTTTCGCAGTACCAGCCCAAGCAGGCTGAGTTGTTAAAACTGCTGCCGTTACACCAGGTAAGAAGCTATAAAATAATTGCTGTCCTTTCACCGCATCCCTCACACGAAAATCAATCTAGCGGCAGAAAACCTTTCTTCACCACAGAATATAGCACGATACTAAACTTAGGAAAGAATATACTACGATACTAAATTTAGGGTTCGGAACTCTGTTTGTCTTCAAAACGTCTAACAATGCGAGAAAGTTCCGCCTTTTCATCGATACTAACGCGAGTAGGAGCACCGCTGATAATCCGTTCGTAGTTTCGGAAAGAATCTTTGATATCGGGCCCGTCAGCAGTAATATTATACTCACGAATTCCTTTATCATGCCAAGACCCGCGCATTTTGAATACGTTAATTGCCCGCGACATTTCTCCGCGAATTTCTACGTATTGTAACATCAGAATTGTATCGGTAATCGTGGAAATGTGAGAGTCAGTAATCGAATGCGCTCCTAAAAATTGGTCGGTTGTGTTAGTAAAGAAACCAGTAATTTCTTCTTGTTTAGCATAACCTGTCACACCAATTACAAACTGCCGAAATGCATTATTTGTAACTCCTCTAGCTAGTGCTGATAGGGAATCAATAGCAATCCGAGAGGGTTTGAAAATAGCAATTTCTGATTTAATAATTTGTAAGTGGTCTTCTAAACCAGTTGATTCAGGATAGGTACAGATGATTTTGAGTAAACCTTGATCTTCTAATTTTTCAAAATCAATTCCCCAAGAGGAAGCATTACGAGATAGTTGAGCGCGTGATTCTTCATAAGCAAATAATATTGCCTGCTCTCCATTCAGGCAGCCATCTTGAATAAATTTGCTTACTAACAGGGTTTTACCAGTACCTGTAGCTCCTGTTGCCAAAATAATTGAATCTTTAAAGAAACCACCACCGCACATTTCATCTAAGGTTTTGACACCAGAAGATACCCTGACATTAGAAGAACGTTGAGTCAAGCGCATTGCTCCCAGTGGGAATATGTTAACTCCTTCATTAGTAATCGTGAAGGGATACTCGCCTTTCATGTGAGTTGTGCCGCGCAATTTGAGAATTTCAATGGTGCGGCGGCGGCGTTCTCCTTCTAAAACGTTGCGAACAATTACTACGTTATCGGAAACAAATTCTTCCACTCCGAAAGAGGCAACAGGCCCATATTCTTCACTACGTTCAGTGGTAATTACAGTGGTGACACTCAGTAGTTTGAGACGTGCTACCAAGCGAAAAATTTCGCGCCGCACTACTCCCATCGCTTCATACTGCTGAAATACTGCTGTTATTGAGTCGATGGAAACTCGTTTAGCTTTGTATTTGCGGATGGCATATTGCAAACGCTCAATGAGTGCAGAAAGGTCAAAATTTCCCACGATATCTTGACCTTCTGGATCGGGAGATGCATCAAGAATAAACAACTTGCCTTCTTCGATTAAGCGGGGCAAGTTCCAACCAAAAATATTAGCATTTTTAATAATATCACTCGGTGATTCCTCAAAAGTTACAAATACTCCTGGTTCATCAAAGTAGGTGATACCGTTATAGAGAAACTGAAGAGAAAATAAGGTTTTACCTGTGCCGGATGTACCACTAATCAAGGTCGTTCTACCAATTGGTAAACCACCATGACTAATATCGTCAAACCCCTCGATCATCGTCCGAATTTTTTCTACACCCCTAATTATCGGTGGTTGTTTTGGTTCTACTTGCTCGTTTTGACTCATTGCTTGATAACAAAAGGATATTAAAACCTGTTTTTTTTATTACTAAACTTTGGACTTAATTTTTTCTGATGAAAAATTTACTCTTCAAAGTCTTCTTCACTCAGTTCTTCATAGAGCAAATCCAATCCAATCAACACTCTTTCTCTATCTGAAAGATCCCCAATAATTTTGCGAACGGGGGGAGGCAAAATTTTAGACAATGTTGGCGTTGCCAATATTTTATCTTCTTCCGCCAGTTGCGGACTTTTCAATACATCGATCACTTTTAAAGCATAGACACCTTCAAACTCCTGTTCTAAAATCTCTTTAAGTGTTTTTAATGCCCGGACTGAATTCGGGGTATTTCCTGCTACGTAAAGCTTGAGAACGTAGGTTTTTCTGGCTTTAATCATATAGTTAATAACTAGTCATGAGCATAAAAATAACAAATGCGTTTGCGCATTGGAGTAACTAACAGTAATAGTGTGTTCAAAGTGAAATATACAGCGATAAACTTAATTTATTTAGAAATTGAACTCCTATAAACTTCGCACAAGTGAGCCAAGATATCGATTAACGTTAAGCGATAATCAAGTAAGGTTTCATTGCTCCTGCCTTCTAATTTTAGCTGTTTAGAAAATTCTTCAATTACCTCCATATGAATTTCGATTATTTGGGGCACAGGAATATTAGCATAAAATATAGTATTGATAAATTTATCAATTTTATCTTTGAGTGTTTTGTCTGTGGTAAAATAATCTATAAGAATCAAGCTATAATCTATTTTAAGCTGTCTTAATAATCCTTCTCTTTCAGCCGGGGTCATCTCCTGAAAATGTTGCTGGCTTTTTTGCATCTGACTGGCAAATACATAAACGTACTTGCTAGTGTATGCCTTACTTGGATTTCGTGGCGGCTGATTTGGTAAATAGTTAATTTTTCCAGAAGTTGTTGCAGCAACAGGTAAGTAGCAAAATTGGGCAATAATTGCGTCCATCAATTGCCCCACCCACGTACTCAAACCTTTGAGGTTGGCTAAGTCAACTGGATTATTTAAGCATTTGTTAACATTAGATTGCAGAATTAATATCGGTAATAACATCTATTCTTGAATATATCTCCTTGATCGCCCTGACCAATAAATGCGGGCTGATAAGTTTGGCTAACGCTTGTAGGGGATACTGGGTGTGCAGTCAACTGGTGATTTAACCCCAAAATAACGCTCTATAGGAGCAGATAGTGCTACGCACTTAACAATCTAGTGCAGCAACTAACTGGTAGAACTTAGTAGGTCTTTGATGATGAGGTATCCGTCGGCATAGCAAGACACAGTAGTTAAACTCATGATTTACATATCTATGTATATAAATAGATAGATTTTTTTATTTTGCTCCTTGATAAGATACTTAAACGAACTTAAAGGATCGTCGCATTCCAAATCATTATAATTCCTCAAGGTTCTAAAGCGAATCTTTGGGGCCATAATTGTTTTAGCCGTCGCTATCGATGAGGAGTTTAAATACCAGTAAGACACTGGAGAGGCTAGTTGCTAGAAATGAGAAACGTCCCCTCTTGGAAAAATACACTCGTTTGCAATTCCCGTGTCCGTTAGGGAAAATCCCGTTGTTTTAATGGCGTTGAAATAACTAGAGTTGCTTATATGAGTCTTCTTAAAGGATATGACTTCAGGCGAAAAGACCATCAACTGGCAGATGGAAATGCCGGAGGGTTCCACAGGAAGAATGACCCCCAAATCCCTATGTTAATGCTAGATTACCCGCTTTATGACTTTCAGGCAACCGTACCTAGCTGCCTCCAAACAAGTTCTCTGGCAGTAGTGTTGGAGATTTTTGAGCAAGAGCAGTGCGATCGCTTGGTAGTAGTAAATCAACAGCAATGCCCCATCGGATTGCTGTATTCTGCCCGTTTAATCCCCAAATTATTAGTACAAAGTGACGATAAAAATCTAAATTTACAACAATCGCTCTCTACCTGGGGTCAAGGTCTAATTGAGCCAATACAGACAATATCAGCTTCGGAGCGTGTAGAGCGATTGAGCTTGCGCTGGTGCGATTCACAAGTCGAAAAACCCCAAAACTTAGATTGGGTGCTGATTGACTCTGATGGTCGATATTTAGGGCTGCTGGATAGTTCGCGCCTGTTGCGATCGCTGGCTCAAGAACGTATGGCTGGCTTACAAAGGTCTAGTGAGCATCGTCATGAGTATGATGGTAGGCCAAATGAACCCAAGTCCTTAGGACATCAGCCATTAGTACACTTACTAGAAAGACTGCCTTGGCCTTTGATGTTGCAAACGGGTACTGGCGAAGTGGTAGCGCGAAATCCCGCTTGGTGGCAGCAACTAGGAACCTTAAAAGATCCAGAAGGGGTTAGGCAACAGGTGGAGGCAATACTTGTCCCTAACCGCTCCGAAATAGCAGAATATGTCACCCAACCAGCAATCAACGTTCATCCCAATGGTAGGGAGAATGAGCATGGTGGTGAAGAAGAATTGATTCAGCAAGAAGCATCAGGTGATGCTGCATACAGCCGATGCTATTTAGATAGTCAAGTGGGTACTTGTACCTGCGTGGTCGAAGTGCAAAATGGTCAAGAGCGAATCTGGCAGTTTGCCAAAATTCCCTTAGATAGTCCTGAGTTGAAAGTTATGAGTGCTGAAGAGGAAATTGCACTCAGCACTAATTTGTGGTTGGTTTTAGCTACTGATGTCACTGAACAGCAGCAGCTTTGTAAAGAACTAGCAGCGAAGAATGCCGATTTAATTCAACTAAATCGGTTAAAAGACGAATTTTTAGCTTGTATTAGCCATGAACTCAAAACTCCCCTAACTGCCGTTTTGGGATTATCGCGCTTGCTAGTGGATCAGCAGTTGGGAGAACTTAACGAGCGTCAAGCCCGTTATGCGGGACTGATTCATCAAAGCGGACGCCACCTGATGAGTGTTGTCAATGACATTTTAGATTTGACCCGAATGGAGACGGGACAAATGGATTTGACGCTGACTCCGGTGAAAATTCAGGCTGTGTGCGATCGCGCCCTATCGGAAGCCAAAGCTATCCACACTCAAACCACCAAAGCGACATCTGCCCCGCCACCTGCAAATGCGCGTTCATCTGCTCCCCAATTCTGTCTTTCCATTGAACTAGGTTTAGATCAGATGGTGGCAGACGAATTGCGCTTACGCCAGATGCTAGTACACCTACTTTCCAACGCCTTTAAATTCACCGAAATATCTGGCGAAATTGGGCTGCGGGTAAGCCGTTGGGAAGGATGGATTGCCTTTACAGTTTGGGATACAGGAATTGGCATTCCCGAACACCAGCAACACTTAATCTTTCAAAAATTCCAACAACTCGAAAATCCCCTCACCCGCCAATTTGAAGGCACTGGTTTGGGGCTAGTATTAACTCGCGCCTTGGCTCGCCTCCACGGAGGAGATGTCAGCTTCTTATCGCGTGAAGGTAAAGGTAGCCAGTTTACCCTACTTCTGCCGCCCAGCCCCCCGAAAACAGGCTTTTCGGAACCAGATATGGGCATCAGAGAAGAGGAGGAGAAACGATACCAACCGACACGGGAAAACTCCGCCGCACGTCAGCAAGTTAGTACGCCCATACAGCATCATCTTGCGAGTTCGCAACGGTTGGTCTTGGTAGTCGAGGCAGTAGCTCGATATATTGAAGACTTGACCGAACAACTCAAAGGTTTAGGATATCGGGTAGTGATTGCGCGATCGGGGACAGAAGCAGTTGAAAAAGCTCGGCGCTTGCAACCAATAGCGATATTTTTAAATCCGTTGCTACCCCTGCTATCAGGCTGGGATGTACTGACTTTACTAAAATCTGACACCGCAACCCGTCATATATCTGTAATTGTGACAGCGACAGGAGCCGAAAAAGACCAAGCATTTGCTAACCGAGCCGATGGTTTCTTAAGTTTGCCAGTAGAGCATCAGGTCTTAGCACCAGTTCTAGACAAATTATGTACTGCACAAGTAATACCGCAGATAGGGTTAAATAATAGTGCAATTACCCCAACTAAAACTCCACTGCGAATTCTCAGGCTAGTGAATCCCCAGTTAGAATCGGTCAATCCCCACCCCTCACTTCGAGAACACCGAGTCATTGAAGTAGATGACCTAGATCAGGCAGAACTTTTGGCGCGGGTATGGCAGTTTGATGTCATTTTGCTAGATGTCGAAAGTACCACCGCCCAAATTTATTTGCAACAATTAATTGGACATCCACGTTTAGCAGCTATACCACTGGTTACTTGCGATGTTGGAACTACTTTAATCGCTTCTAAAATACCAGGGCTATCTGTATTTCCTTACTTAACACCATTTGCGAAAGGTAATAGCAGTCGCACCGAAAAAACAGATGCCTTACTATCAGTACTAGAAATTGCTTCTGGTATTTGCTGCCCTCCCAACATCTTAGTAGTGGATTTAACAATGCTGCGGGATTTCCCCCAGGTAAGACGTAAGCCAGCTAAGGGTTATCGGACAGAAAAAAATTGCTCAATTAGTAGTGAAACTGCTGAACGTGGTTCTGAGTGGTTCCAAGCTTTAATTCAATACCTCCAAACAGCAGGCTTCAAAGCGGCGATGAGTCCTTGTTGGGCAGAAGTATTGCAACAGATTCGCCACGAAAGCGTTGACTTACTGCTAATTTGCTTAGGAGAAACCTCTATTCACAAAGATGTACTCAAAGCACTGAAAACATTAGGAGATTCGCCTTTAAAGTTGCCACCAATTTTGGTACTAAATCAGCGATTAAATCGCTCAGAAACCAGTTTCCAGGATGGGGTAGCTTATAAGCAAATTGAGAAGCAGAAGAAGAATGGTTTGGAATCGATAGAAACTGTTGTTGGTGCGATCGCTACCCAAATATTACCGCGATCGATATCAATGGAAGACCTATTAAACCAGATCAATCAAGCTTTAGCTGTCAATGGTTACAACGGCAAATGTTAATGGAGCCATTAGTCATTGGTCATTAGTTATTCTCAAAGGACTAATGACTAATGACAATTTATGATATGTCTATTTTTTCATTTTTCATTTTCTTAAAAGGAACTCGAACCAAGTTATAAGCACCCTTGGTTGATAAATTCTTGTAATCATCTGGCTGTAAGTCCATTTTCAAAAACTTTTTTTGTTCGGCCAACAACAGCACTGAAGAAGGTTTTAGTCCTTTAGCAGCCTTGTTTTTAATATGCTCTACAGCCTCTTGGGGAAATTTTAAATAATTTACGTGGATGTGGCTGTAAAATACCACACTAGGCTTTTTGAAGCCAAGCATGATCAATTCTTCGTTTGGTTGTTTTGCTTCTAAAATGACCGCAGACAATTCCCTTAAAGGTAATTGACGCTCTCGATCGATAAAGAACGAAGCAGGCGTTAAGACAAAAATTACAAACGCCACAAACCCGATTAAATTAATACTCATAATGTAGTTCCAGCGGCGGCTCAATAATAAACCCGCAACCAAAACAGCAGAAACTAGCCAAATTATACCCGCGATTACTGGTAAACCAGATTTGTCAATTAGTTCGTGGAAGTTACTGATAGCTGGATCAGTACCTAATATATGGGTTATGTTGAGCAGTGCTGTTGCCAGAATTGATAAAAATACTACATTCACCCAACCACTTATTCGCAGCAAAGACGTGGAGATGGGGGGAGTGGGAGAGGGGGAAACAGGAATTGTTTGCCGTGTCTCTGTATCCGAAAAAAGGTCGCTCCACAACAAGGCTACTAGGATTGCTGCTGCTGGCATTAAAGGCAATACATAGCTGGGGAGTTTAGTAACGGCAATGCTAAAAAAGGCAAAGATGCTAGCAAACCAGAACCAGGCAAATAAACCAAATTGCTGAAAACGTTCAAGGGATCGCCAATGCGATCGCTGCCAAAATTTTAGTCTGATTATAGAAGCTGGTAAATACACTGAGTATGGTGCAAAACCCAACAGCACGACTAAAAAGTAAAAATACCAAGGTGCTGAGTGACCATTAACTACTTCTGTAAAGCGTTCCAGGTTGTGATAACCAAAAAAGGAGTTAATGTAATTCCAGCCATTGCGCCAAATTACTAAAGCATACCAGGGCACTGACAAAGCAAGAATTATCAGTGTACCTACAAGAAGGTGCATTTCTCGCAACACCTCTCGCATTTTACCCACGTAAAGCAAAAAGGCGGCAACAATTAGCCCCGGCAAAACAATTCCCACTGGCCCTTTAGTCAAAATTGCGCCAGCAATCAGCACATAAAAAGCTAAATACCACTTATTAGGGAATAGGGCACGGGGCATCCCTTCTCTACGAGAGGCTACGCCAACGGCTTCTCCTAACGGAGACGCTGCGCGAACGCTCTGGGCAAGTGGAGATTGGGCATTGGTGATTAATTCTGCTCCCCTGCTCCCCTGCTCCCCTGCTCCTCGTTCACTGAGCGTAGCCGAAGTGCTGCTCCCGTCCTTCCCTGCATACCCTAGAAAGAAACAGAACAAAGCTGATGCTATACATCCGGTGAGCAGCATATCAGAGACACCCGTTCTCGCCCAAATGATAGTTTCGGGATTGAGTGCCATGAGCGCTGCTGCTATAAAAGATGTTAAGTAGCGACGAGTAGGACGTGAAACTTGCTCTAATTCCTCTTGTTTAACCAGATACCACTGGATGGTGTAAAAACCTAAACAAACTAAGCCGAATGCTGCGATCGCAGAAGGAAGGCGTACTGCCCATTCATTTACGCCAATCAAATGATATGCGATCGCCTGACACCAGTAAATTAAAGCAGGTTTATCGAAACGAGTGTCACCATTGAAAAATGGAGTAATCCAATCACCTGTGACGAACATCTGGCGGGAAGCTTCGGCAAAGAGCGGCTCTGTCTCATCAATTAAGCCAATGTTGCCCAAATTCCACCCAAAAGCCACCCAGCCAACCACTATCAACCACAAAATCGACACAGTTACACTCAGGGCTGGATTTTTTGCTATTTTGTTGAACCACCGATCAACAGTGTGCTTAACACTCAATTTCATTCTCATTTAGTCAATAGTCAACAATCACTAATCAATAGTCGTTGGTTATCTATCTTTTGTTCTTCGGAGTTTTTAATTCAACAATTTTCTTTTATCCATTACTTAACACTTTACCAACTGTAGGGTAAAGATGTAAAAATAAAGGTTTGAGCAAAGGGTAAACAATGCCCACTCTACAACAATTGCTTCCGTACTCAATATTTATTAGATATCCTGCAAAAGTAACTTTTGCTTTCCGGTTGGGGAAAGGTTACTGGGTTTGGAAAAATTCCATACCTTTCCCCTTATCCCCAGAAGATACCCCACCTTCCCCCTTTTCTCTACTTCTGCAATAAGTCTATTGACTCAGCACAAGTTGCCATTCTCTGTTTTGGGAATTCCACTTAGGTAATTGAGTTTCGCCAATAATATAAGGGCCCCAGTAACGACGGGAACCATCTTGTGCAAAAGCAATTAAAACATCTCCCTTCTCCAGCTTTAAATTATTCTGAGGTAAGGATAGAACCAGTCCCTTCTCGCTACCTTCTTCGGGAGCAAAATCCCAATGTGCCGGTACATCGTAGTGAGTTTGTTTTTTACTAGCTCCTTTTGCTACTGACTGTCGTGCCAGCAGAACCAGCCGTACAGGCTGATTTGTTTGATTGCTCATTCGCAAAGTCCCTTGATCCTTGCCAATGCTTGCTGATTTATCACGATCTGCCAAGACAGGATAAGTATTCTCTTTACTGCTATGTTCTACTCGATTGGTTGGGGTAGGTGCTGGAGTAGATAGACTAGCGGGAATCCCTTTTTCAGGCAAAACCGAAGTTGTCTGCCACTCTTGAGTTTCTGTTGGCAGTTGTGAAGATGTATCTGGGTTTGTATCTGGGTTGGTGGACTCAAAGGATACGCTCAGTCCAAAGCATCCCACCAGAGCAACAAGCAGTCCCAAGCACAAAGTTGTAATACCGACGTTACGATACACTGAAGATTTCATATTGATAGTTATTTAGAAATAAATATTTTGTTTAGGCTTGACCAAATAGTAGCCTATTATCCCAAAAGATAATCACACAAAATAGCCGAATATAAACTTTCATAATTTTAGGAAAGCGAATGTATGATAAATATCATTTTGATTAGAAAATATTTGAAGGATATAATCTCTTTGATGTTGGAAAAACGAGAGGTACAGACATCCATTACTTTGGCTTTTGACCGTAAGTATGGATCAAAAAAGATAATTTGATACTTATTCAGTCAACTCATTTGTATAAAAAAATAAAAGTTTCCTGAAACCGCTAGCAGCCTCAAGAAGGCGTCCTTCGCTAAACGTCAGATAAATCTAAGTAGTGTATTTTATCTTCTGCTATTAAAAGCACCCTAAGAGGATTTTTGGAAAGTATCTGGCGATCTAGCCAGTGCTTAAAGATCCTCCTTTCTAAATTTACACAAGTTTATTCTCCTGTTGGGAGACGCTACGAGTAGCTTACTTCCATACATGAATACAAGTCAGTAAACCCGTTTAACGAACCAGCTTCGTTAAAAAAGGGGAATTTTGAATCATTTTCCCATTTTTTAAGGCTTGCTCGTGGGGATCAAACTAAATATTTATTGTTTCCAAACATCTTCTAAGAAACTGTACTTCTGTGAAGATGATAGAATGGTCAAATTTAAATAAATACTGCAATTCCAGTAGATATCTACAATAGTAACAAACAAGCTGATGCTAAAACCAATATCCTTCTTACATTAATATAGATATATTTCAAGATATCTTGACTTTTCCCAGAAGTCCCTTTGATGCAAAACACTCGTCTCAACAACTTGTTCGATGCCATTGCTACACGCTTTGGGCAATGGTTTTTAAATCCTTGGCGACGGCTATCGTTGCTGATAATTAGTTGTTTGTTCGGTTTTTTTCTGGGAAACGCAGTTTCCACAACCGCTGGACAAGAAGGTTTCTTGGATATTGTGGTAGCGGCTTTTTTAGTACTGTTAACCGAAATTACCAGCCGGATATTTTATAGTCGCAGCTTTTTGGAAAGGCGATCGCTCTTGGTAGACTCACTAAATCTTCTCAAAGTTGGTTTCATCTACAGCCTGTTTCTCGAAGCTTTTAAGCTGGGATCGTAGTGAGATGGAGAATTTATGAATTTGTGGCTGAGTGTTTTGGCAAACAATGGGGTGGGGGAAACTTGGAAGCCAGAAGCAAGAGAAGCAGCGCTGGCAGATCGGTTAAGGGCAAAAGCTTTTGGGATCGTACCGGAAAATGTTGATGAAATGATCGAAAGGCGATCGCATTTACTAAAATCTGTCTTCCCAGCTTTTAGCGAATTCTGCCAAGCGACTCTCCAAGTACAACCCCAGGAAATGTTACAGGTATTGTGGGACTTGTGGCTGCCTTTGGGGATCAAACTAGCATCGCAGCGCCAACAGTTGAGACGCCCACTGATTCAAGGAATATTGGGAGGACAAGGTACTGGTAAAACCACAATGTCCAAAATTCTCATTTTGATTCTCGATCATTTGGGATACAGGACTGTGAGTTTATCTTTGGATGACTTATATAAAACTTACAGCGATCGCTTGCTTTTGACACAGCAAGATCCTCGCTTAATTTGGCGCGGCCCACCGGGAACTCACGATATAGACTTAGGCTTAAATATACTAGATCAAATCCGTGAGTTGCAAAGCCCAGTGATGCTTCCCCGCTTTGATAAATCTGCTTATGGAGGTGCTGGCGATCGCACTAATCCAGAAATGGTCACGGGTGTAGATATTGTACTATTTGAAGGTTGGTTTGTGGGTGTGCGACCAATCGAGTCAGATGTATTTGATACTGCGCCGCCGCCAATTGTCACAGATGAAGATAGAGCATTTGCTCGTGATATGAATCTTCGCCTCCACGATTATTTACCACTGTGGGAGCGATTAGACAGTTTAATTGTGCTTTATCCCACCGATTACCGCTGTTCTTTGGAGTGGCGCAAACAGGCGGAACAGCAGATGATTGCTGCGGGGAAGTCGGGAATGAGTAATGCAGAGATAGAGCAATTTGTCAATTACTTTTGGCGATCGCTGCACCCGGAATTATTCATCACGCCGTTGGTAAGAGATGCGACAGCGGTTGATTTAGTGATTGAGATTTATCCCGATCGTAGCTTTGGTCAAGTGTATTGCGATCGGAGTAATTCATAATTCGTAATTAGACAAGTTGTAAAAAAGCTCTCTCGATAATTTTAACTACTTGGCAAACCTCCAGCTTGAAAAATCTGTTCGGCGGTTAAATTCAATTCTGGGAAAGTAGGCGAGATGATGCGTTCCTTACCTCTAAATTGAGTAACTTGGTATTCACCATCGATTAATTGATAAATAGACATAGTAGGCTGCTTAGGATTGCCAGTAAACTTTTTAGCACCTAAACCGAGATAATCTACAACCCAATATTCAGGAATTCCAATACCCTCATACTTACCTTGTTTTGTGTAATAGTCATCATCCCAATTAGTACTAACTACTTCAACGACTAAGGGAATTGATGCCGGATAAGATACAGTTGATTCTTTTTTCCATAACGGCTCATTCACTAAATTAAGACGATTTAATATCAATACATCTGGAGAATAGGCAGATAACGAATTAGAAGGCTTTATCAGCGCAGTTTTAGGAATTGTATAAGGTAAATTTAATCGGTCAAATTCTACTGTTAGTTTTCTAGCGATAAAACCAACAACATCTTCATGTTCACCAGTTGGTTGGGGCATTTCAACAATCACACCATCATGTAATTCGTATCTTCCGCCTTGAGGACGCCAAGCTGCAAAATCTTCAAAGCTTACTAGTTTGGGTATGGCTTGAGTCATAAATTTTTACCTTGGCTTGTATATTGTCTTAATCATCAATGCTTTTAATAAGTCACTGTACTGTTCTTGAAAGCCAAACAGACGTTGAATTTCTTCTAAGGATAAATTACGAGCGTTGAGAATTGTCATATTTTTTTGGTTGATTCGGCCACAACTCAATCCAAATTCCCTATATAAAACCTATCTTAACCCCTGGCTGATTACATAAAATACGAATCGGTAGCACAGTTGTGCTACCTTACCGTGAGAAAAAATCTAGCTTCAGTGTTACAGAGTAAATGGGTTGCGATTACGATCTATCAGACGATCCCATTGCATAGTTAAGGTGCTTCCCATTTGTTGCTGTTGTTTTGCCCACACCGAAAGTAAGTCTAGACAAGAGTGATCTATATAAGCCAAGTCTTGCATATAAACATGTAATTCACTTCCTGGAGGCACCAGTTCTAAAATGTTCGCTAATTTTGGTAGCCTCACAAATGTTGCCGCGCCTTGTAAATAAATGTCTATTCGCTGATTATTTTCGTGCTTAATCATTTGGATATTCAGCACAGACATTTTGTGAATTAGTAAAACTCCTGTCAACAGAATACCAATTAAAACACCTGTGATGAGGTCAGTAACAACAATCCCGATTAAAGTAGCAGCAAATATTACCAGAGGAAAACGTCCATACTTCTTTAACTGGCGAATATGTTCTACTTCGATTAGTTTGTAACCAGTAACAACTAGAATTGCTGCCAGACTAGAAATGGGAATTATTTTGAGTAAGGTTGGGGCTGCAATTACTAAAATTAACAGCCATAAACCGTGAAGCATCGTTGATAATCTAGTTTTAGCACCAGCTTCTACGTTTACAGAACTGCGGGCTATCACTCCTGTCATCGGCAAAGCACCCAAGAACCCACATATAACGTTGCCAATTCCTTGGGCTGTTAATTCGCGATCGAAATCGGTTCTTGTCCCGGTATGCAATCGATCTACTGCTACGGCTGAAAGTAAACTTTCTGTACTAGCAATAAATGCGATCGCGATCGCATCTAGCAAAACTGGTGCCTGAATTAAGCGTGGTAAGCTGGCAAATGTTGGTAATTGAATTGCTTGTGCCAGATTTGCAGGTACATCAACATACTGAATTGGTAATCTACACACTGTAGCGATGAAGGTGGCAATGACAACGCCGACAAGCGCGCCAGGTATCAACTTTAAACTATTGGGTTTAAATTTTTCCCACAGCAGAAGAATGATAATAGTTATTACACCTATGAGTGCTGCAAGGTGATGAACGCTACCATCAATAGGGAAGAAAGCTTTGTAAATGGTGTTGGGAATAGAAATTAAATTCTCAATGCCGTGTATCCGCGGTTGGTCGTCTAGCATGACATGAAATTGGGAAGCGAAGATTAATATCCCAATACCTGCAAGCATTCCATAGATGACAGCTGGTGACATAGCGCGAAACAACTGGCCAAGTTTAAATATACCTGCGAGTAATTGGATTAAACCCGCTAGTAGTAGAATTGGCCCAACCATTTCAATGCCATATTCTTTAACTATTTCTGCAACAATCACAGCCAGCCCAGCAGCAGGGCCACTGACAAGCATTGGTGAACCGGAAACAGCACCAACAAGAATTCCGCCTACTATTCCTGTAACTAAGCCGCGAGATGGCGGAAGTCCCGAAGCGATCGCAATACCCATACAAAGAGGAAGGGCGACAAGAAACACCACAAATGATGCCGGTACTTCACTAGTCAATGAGGATTTGTCTATGATTGCTTTCAAATTTCTCATTTGCTTCTCCTCTAATGAAAAGTTTTTAATTTTTGGCTGGCAAGGTGAACTGTTACAATGCAGCCGAAACTAGACTTGCATTGAATAGTTCAAACCTATTTATTGAGTTCTAATTACAACGTTGCCGTACTGACATAATCAGCCCTCAAATAGAAAGCACGAAATCATTAAGTTAAATTGACTTACGGTTATAGTTACTATTCACATTTCTTAATGATTACAAGTCCATGATAACAATAGTGTTATCTGATTGATATTACATAACTTTTTTATTGGATTCGCTACGAAATATTAATTAAAATTAAACAATAACTTATAATTGCTAGAATAAAGGTATAATACAATCCTTGTAATTTTATTAAATATATTTATTATCATTCTCTAAATTTTGAGAAATTATTTTTGAAAGTCTCTTAGGGCTTGATGGGATTCATCCAAGCTTCTAATCGGCTAAATGCTTGGGAAGAAAGTAGTGTCAAACACAAATAAACCACTGCTACACCTGCGTAAATTTCAAAAGCGCGATAGTTATCAGCAACAATTAGCTGTCCTTTACGTAGTAATTCTTCAAACCCAATCACAGAAACTAAGCTAGTATCTTTCAACAAACTGATAAACTCATTCCCCAAAGGTGGAATCATTCGCCGGAAAGCTTGGGGAAAAATTACATAACTCATAGTTTGCACAGAACTTAAACCTAATGATTTTGCTGCTTCTGCTTGTCCTGGTTCAATTGATTGAATTCCAGCACGAACAACTTCGGCAATGTATGCAGCACTATTCAAACTCAAGGCAATTACCCCAGCAGTTAGACGATCAAAAGAAAATGTCAAACCAAGTTCTTGTAAAATTGCTGGGAAACCAAAGTAAATCATAAAAATTTGTACCAACAAAGGCGTTCCTCGAAAAAAATCTACATACGCCCTCGCCAAGCAACGCACAGGTGCAATATGAGAAAGGCGAACAATACCAATTAAGGAACCGCCAATTAAACCAAATACTACCGAAAGTATCGTCAATTGCAACGTGATCAATGCACCCTGCAATAGACTTGGAAAAGCCTGTAAAACCACGCTAATTGAAGTTAATATTTTAGGTGCGCCAGTGTTAGTTTGATTCTCAAATAGTGATTTAGCTGGTAGTGATGGTGGTTCAACTTTAAACCATTTCTGGTAAATTTGGGTATAAGTGCCATTTTTCAGCACCCTATCCAAGCCATCATTTATTAATGTCAAATTCGGCGAGTTTTTAGCTGTAGCAATTCCATAAAACTCCTCCGTCAGCAATTGTTGTACAACTTTAATTCCCTGAAGATTGCCTGTATTAATTGCATATAAAGTCACAGGTGCATCATTAATCACTGCATCCACATTACCGTTGAGTAATTCTTGCAGGGCTATGGGTGCAGAATCAAAACTGCGAATTTGTACCCCAGGAATACTCTTAGCCTTTGCAGCCCCAGTTGTGCCAATTTGTACAGCAACTTTTTTATTTTTGAGACTGTCAAAACCAGTAATATCTTGATTGTCTGCGCGAATTGCGATCGCTAACCCAGCCTTAAAATAAGGACGGGAAAAAGAAATCGTTTTCGCCCTCTCTTCAGTAATCGTAATCGAACTAATGGCCGCATCTACCGTTTTGGCTTGCAAAGCTGGGATAATGCCATCAAAAGGCAGACTTTGAAAATCAACTTTAAAGTTAGCAGAAGAAGCGATCGCATTCATCAAATCAATGGAAAACCCCTGCAACTCGCCACCTTTTCCTTGAAATTCAAAAGGTGGAAATGCCGGTTCTGTAGCAACCCGCAAAGTTTTCCCCGTGCTAGGGTTCACAGCACAGCCAACCAGTAACAAACAGATTAAACCTACAACCACACACCAACGCCTAAAACCAAATTTAACCATATTATTTTCTCTTCCCCTCTGCGCTCTCTGCGCCTCTGCGGTTCGTTAAAAACTTTACAATCAACTGTAGAGCAGCTTGATACAAGTAATGAACAATACCATCCCTGCGATTATTTTTGACAATATCGAAAAAAACTTTGGTTCCCTCAAAGTCCTCAAAGGAATCACCGGCGAAATCAATCGGGGAGAAGTCGTTGCAGTTATCGGTTCCTCCGGCTGCGGTAAAAGTACCCTACTACGCTGCTTTAATCGGTTAGAAACCATTGACAAAGGGCGTTTAATCATCAACGGAATTAACTTATCCCGACCCACTGTCAACTATAGCCAACTGCGGCAACTACGAACACAAGTAGGCATGGTTTTTCAACAGTTCAACTTGTTTCCCCATCTCAGCGTCTTAGAAAATATGACACTTGCACCGCGTAAAGTCTTAGGTAAAACACCGAAAGAAAGCGCCCAAATAGCGAGATTATATTTAGAAAAAGTTGGCTTATCTGACAAAGCCTCTGCTTATCCCGAACAACTTTCTGGCGGACAAAAGCAACGAGTAGCGATCGCTCGTAGTTTATGTATGAATCCCCAAATCATGCTATTTGACGAACCCACCAGCGCCCTAGATCCCGAACTCGTTGGCGAAGTTCTGCAAGTGATGCAACAATTAGCCACAGAAGGGATGACAATGGTGGTTGTCACCCATGAAATGCAGTTTGCCAAAGAAGTAGCCCATCAGGTGATATTTTTAGATAAAGGTATTGTGACAGAACAAGGCCCAGCCTATGAAGTGTTGACCAATCCCCAAAGCGATCGCCTACGTATTTTCCTAAGTCGCCTCAACGTTAGATAGTTAGGAGTTAGGAGTTAGGAGTTAGGAGTTAGGAGTTAGGAGTTAGGAGTTACAAATTAAAGGCTTCTTTTGAACTCATTACTCATTACTCATTACTCATTACTCAGCACTCTTTAAAGGTACTCGCGCAAAAAATCAAAGGGATCGTCTTCCCAACAAGGTTCAGGTATTAGCCAAAATAAACTACCGCTGATGTCGGCTTCAATTTCATCACCGTCGTCTCTATCAAATAGTTCTATCAAAGCTGTCCAATCACGTTCTCTGAGAGATGTTATCGATGGGGCATATACCTGGAGATTATTTGAGTAATTCACGCGCAAAGTTGTGCTTGACAGCCGTAAAAAGTTAGTATAAAAATTTAGAAATAATCAGATTATAGCTTTGAAAACCGCAGTTATACCAATTCCAAATTCAAAAAGTCTGATTTAATCTGGCTTCTCAGGTTTGTATCTATCACATTCTTTTTTCAAATGGGTATTAAATAGTTATTTTGATACTATTAAATATGGACTACTCTCATAAGTGTCTCACAATTTAAATAGGACTGCTATAGTATTTATTACATATTACAAGCTGAATTTACTCAGACCGGAAAAATCCTTGAGGCTGAGATTCTACTAATTCCACGCCAAAGACTTCCGCAAAAGATTCTGCTATGTAAAAACGGACTTCTTGGCAGGTGATACCTGGAATCCATTCGGCTAAACTGCCTACAGGTTTGTCAGAAATACCGCAGGGTACAATACGCTCAAAGCCTGTCATATCTGGACAAACATTTAATGCAAAGCCGTGCATAGTAATCCAACGGCTGACTTTAATACCAATTGCTGCAACTTTTCGCCCTTGCAACCAAACGCCAGTAAAAGCCGGAATTCTTTCTCCTTGCAACCCATAAACTGCCAATACACGAATTATTACTTCTTCGAGTTGCCGTAAGTACCAATGGAGGTCTTTACGATAACGTTGCAGATTTAAAATTGGATAGCCTACCAGTTGACCGGGACAATGGTAAGTAACCTCGCCGCCTCGTTCAACTCGATGTACATCATACTGACTGTTTACCCTGCGGGGAAGCAAGCTACGCGTAGCGTCTCCAAGAGTTGCCAAAGGGTCAATATCAAATTTGAGAAAGTCTAAGTTGCTTCCTTGTCCCAAAGTGTAGACAGGTGGATGTTCTAGCAAAATTAATATGTCATCGAGACTTGGGTCATGAATGCGCTCAGTCAGAAGCGATCGCTGCCATCCATGAGCTTCCAAGTAAGGCATTAACCCTTGATTATACAGCAAACAAATGTTTTTTTGTGGTTCGTTACTATGGATCATGCCAAAATTCAACCGTATAAAGAACGAAATATATTTCGAGTTACAGGATTAGAATCAACAATTGTCAAGCTTTGCAAAGGATTTTAAAGGAAAGTCAAGGGAACATGCATTAGAAAATACAAAGTGCTAGCTTGAATATATAACCTCAATAGGTTTTAGGAGGAATTCTCTGCAATAAGCATTATGCCAAGACAATAAGGGAAGAATGTACTGGCTGATGACTTTAATATCATTGTTTGCATTTCAAACAAAATCAAACTTCCACAAAGCATGTATTCTTGAGCAACAGCAAGCAAACCTCAATCGAACACAGAAGGAGCAACTATCAACAGTTCTGCAAGCATTCCTTTAAAGGAAAAGGTAGTCATAGGAGCTACAATTAGATTTCCTCAACTCTTGAGTGCTAATTGGATATACAATTAGACATCAGCGCAGATATGAGGAGGTAAATCAAGGGTATACTTGACTATTCCTCAGATGCAGCAAGCTGAGAGACAGCTTAACAGCAGTAGATACAATATAGTTCACAATTTGTTTTGGCGGGAGTAATAAACCTTACCGCAATTTCTTTTCATACAAAGCAAATTCACACATCCAAAATATTCAGCGGGAGAGTATTACATGAAGCTTGTCATCCACGGCAAAAATATTGAAATCACCGATGCGATTCGTGAGTATGTACATCAAAAGATTGAAAAAGCAGTTAGTCACTTTCAAAGCATTACAAATGAAGTGGATGTGCATCTTAGCGTCGCTCGGAATCCCCGAATTAATCCAAGACAAGCAGCTGAAGTAACTATTTATGCTAACGGTAGCGTTATTCGTGCCGAGGAAAGCAGCGAAAGTCTATATGCCAGCATTGACTTAGTTGCAGATAAAATTGCTCGTCAACTGCGGAAATATAAAGAACGGCGTCAAGACCAGAAAACTCATGCTCTACCAACAGAAGTAGTTGTTGCAGAGTCGATAGTAACAGATTTAATTGGCGATCGCACCGCCGAATTGCCCAACGAAGTCGTCCGCACTAAATATTTTTCCATGCCGCCGATGACTGTTGCAGAAGCCCTAGAACAACTGCAACTCGTAGGACACGACTTTTATATGTTCCATAATTCTGAAACTGGAGAGATTAATGTAATTTACGAACGTAACCACGGCGGTTATGGTGTCATCCATCCCCGCAATGGTAACGGAAATACTAACGGCAAAAATGGCAAGGCAAGCCATACTAATATAGTCATGCCAGAAAAGTCCCATTCTAGTAAATAGGCACTGGGAATAGGGAGATGAGGGGAGCAGCACTTCGGCTCCCTTCCCTACGGGACACTATGCGTAGCTTGCTTCCCCGGAGGGGTACGACTTCGGCGAGGAGAAGTTGCACCTGCATCTTCCACTGAGAAAGTATAAAGATGAAGGACGAAAAGGCTTACTTGAAGTCAAATATGCGCTAGGTAAAGTTCCGCTCATTAGTGGACTTATTTAGCGCAGTTTCATAAAGAATTAGTATTAGCGATTGCTAATCCTAATCCAGAACCACCAGTTTTACGAGAGCGTAGGCCCAGCCCGCCGTAGGCATCGCTATTTACTCAGTAAAAGCGATCGAAAATCCGAGTCAGTTCTTTATGTGGAATACCAATACCTGTATCTTGAACCTGAATTACAGCATAATTTTCACTATGGTCTTAGAGGGTGTTTATAAATAAAAAATAAAGAGCACCATAGTCATTCCCCAGGACAGGTATTTTAAAAGAGACAGTCATAATATTTGAATCAGGTAAAATGGCTCGAAAAGCTTATCCTACAGACGTTTCTGATGTCGAATGGGATTTGATAAAATCAATGATTCCAGCAGAACATCGGCCTTCATCTAATCATAGTCGCTCAACTGCTTAAGATTTATTTTATAAACACCCTCTAAGATTCTTGCCATTCTTAACTTCATTGCTGAAAGGTCTGGTCATTCTTATGCGGAAGAGTAAATATGCAAGATACGAATTAGACCAGTCGCCTTTTTACTGTTTGAAATCTAAGGCAAAACTTGCAAAGCTTTTGTATGTTAGTCAAATTAAGCTTAAATTGCTGACTAACACAGAGCATTTGTATGCAGAGTCGGACATATTCGATCCAGAGAGAGGAAAAAGCCGTCGTTTTGAAAAGCCAAGACAAGACCTCAAACGTGTCCAAACGCGGATTGAAGACCTTCTGAAGCGAATTAAGGTTCCAAACTACATACATGCTCCTGCAAAAGGGCGTTCCTACATCAGTAATGCTAAAGCTCATGTAAATTCCAGAGAAGTAAGGAGTCTTGACATTGAAAAATACTTTCCTTCTACACCAGCCAAGCGTATTGATTGGTTCTTCCGTAAACAGATGAAATGCTCTTCAGATGTCGTTGACATTTTAACCAAGCTCTCAACTTTCAAAGATCATCTGCCAACTGGAAGCCCATCGAGTCCTATACTTTCCTACTTTGCACATATAGATATGTGGGAAGCAATCAACGAAATTGTTGATTTGGCAAATTGCACTTTGACTGTCTACATAGATGATGTCACAATCTCAGGTGATCGTGTTCCAGGTGAGTTGATTGGGCAGGTCAAAAAGCAGTTTCATCGTTACGGATTACGTAGTAACAAGAAAAAGGAAAAGCATTATATTGGCAAAAAATCATACGAAATTACTGGAATTATTGCTACAAATGAAGGTGAGTTAAAAATTCCTAACCGACAGCATTTAAAGATGCATCGATGTCGTCAATTGCTTAAATTAGGTATTAGATATGAAAAAGGAAAAGATATCTTTAAAAGGTTAAAAGGTTTAAAAGCACAAATGCAACAAATCATAAAAGCAAATAACAGTAGTATAGAAATATGACTAAATATTTTTAATCAGAAGGAAATTGTTGCCATAAGCCACACTATTTAACTATTCACAAGCAATAAGGTTAAAAATGCTGAATAATATTGAAGGCATCTATCGTAATGGTCGAGTGGAACTCACCGAACAACCCACTGATATAGATGAAGGAACGCGAGTGATTGTGACTTTTGTGAGGTCGAATGAGATTGACCTAGCTTCTCAGGGAATTAACAAAGCGCAAGCTGAGATTTTGCGATCGCATTTAGCAACCTTTGCAGATGATTGGGATAGTCCAGAAATGAGTATCTATGACAACTATGACGCAGCCAAAACAAACCTTTAAGCGAGGTGATGTTGTTCTGGTACTATTTCCAAATTCTAACCTGACTACTGCCAAAACACGACCTGCTCTGATTGTGCAAGCAGATAATTTGCAGACAGGTTTGCCCCAAGTTATCGTTGCTATGATTACCAGCCAGATGTTTCGAGC
Source organism: Nostoc sp. EspVER01 (assembly GCF_034530635.1). Taxonomy (NCBI): domain Bacteria; kingdom Bacillati; phylum Cyanobacteriota; class Cyanophyceae; order Nostocales; family Nostocaceae; genus Nostoc; species Nostoc sp. EspVER01. Next base: position 11,251 of record NZ_JAVRCS010000029.1, on the reverse strand, counting down.
AGGATATCCTAGCCGTGTAACTATACTGCTAAGTTCATCAGAAGGAAAACAATCCGGGCTTTTAGCAGATTCAGTAGTAATGGCTGATAACTTGGCAACAATTACACTTTCCGCAATTTATCAAGTAATTGGCTCACTACCAACAGCAAATATTGACCAAGCATTGAGAGATACACTTGGATTGTAGTGAGAACTAATGCAGCATAACATAAAACGCCCGTCTACTTTTTTGCCATCAATGTCTACAAGCATTTTCACTTGATATTGACCTGAAAACTTTATTACGAATTACAAATTACTTGTTGTACCAAGCTTTTCGCCACTGTTGCATTTGTTTAATCTCTATATCTTGGGCTTTGATAATTTCTTGGGCTAATTTCTTGATTTCAGGGCGTTTAGACTTGCTTAAGGCATCTTTTCCCATTGTTACAGCCCCTTCGTGGTGAGGAATCATCGCATTGATAAAGCGCAAATCAAATTCAGCATCGGCTGCACCTAAGTCTTGACTCATCATCATAGTTTGCATCTGGTCAGGCGACATCTCCATCATGTGACCCATTTGGCTGTTGTAAGCCATTGGTTTATCTCCCGCTTTGGGATACCAAGCTTGTCGCCACTGCTTCATCTGAGTGATTTCTTGGTTTTGTGATTTGATAATATTGTCTGCTAATTTTTTGATTTCAGGACGTTTTGATTTCTGCTGCGCAACATTCGCCATTTCCACAGCCCCTTGATGGTGCGGTATCATAGCGTCAATAAATCGTAAATCAAAATTAGCATCGGCTGGGCCTAAATCCATGCCCATACTGTGATTCATCATGCCACCACCGTGGTTCATCATCTGCTTGTCTTTAGCATTGGCGGCGGTTGCCTTTGCTGCTTCACTTTGGTTTTGGGAAGCAGTACCAGCACAGCCTGTAATTAACCCACCTGCTGAAGCGATCGCAGTAAAAGTTAGCGCTAAAAAGCCATTCCTTAAAAATAGCAGTTGCATAAATCTTACCTGATATGTTTCTAATTCTAATGATCTAATAATCTAATGAAATTTAGATGAAATTTAAAGTACCTCGATGGTTAGGGTATGCGATCGCCCGATGAGCAAGGCTTTCTGAGTAGCGAACAAAAAATGTTAAAGAATGATAAGTTCTGATTGGATTAAATAAAATTAATTCATACGTATCTATCTTAGGTTATAGTTTATCTAGCTTATAAAGATTGATAGTTGATGGTTTTGAACAGCATAATAACTACACTCATACTGGCCATGTTTTACAAAAAAATAAATATATATGCATAGACGAGCGCAATTATATTATTTCTTTTTAGGAGTATTAACGACTTCTAGCTGTTTGATCTTCAGTGTAGCAGCCCAAGTCCCATCTAATTCGCAGCAGTCCTCGATTCGGAGTGAAACTGAAACTGCTAGTTGGTTTGAAGCCCATCGCACACAGCCAGGCGCTTTACGAGCATTTGTACAGCGAATGCCGAAGGGAGGAGATATCCACAGTCATCTAAGCGGGGCTGTGTACGCAGAACACTATCTGGAGTGGGCTGCCACCGATGGGTATTGTGTGAATCCAAAAGCGGAGGCTTTAGTTGAACCTAAAGCTTGCGGTCAGGACAGTAGCTATTTTCCAGCCTCAGAATTGTTCAACCGAACATCTGTTTATGATTCCCTAATAAATCGTTGGTCTACTCGTAACCTCCAATTTACTGGAAAATCAGGACACGACCAATTTTTTGAGGCTTTTAGTGGTTTTGGGCCAATATCAGACTCTATGAGCCGTCGGGATGATATGGTCGCGTCAGTAGCAAATCGGGCAGCTTCGCAGCATATTACCTATCTAGAGTTAATGCTTACCGTTCAGGGCAGTGAGGTTCGACAGCTAGGGCGTGAAGTTGGTTGGAATAAAGATTTGCAAGAGATGCATAGTCAATTGCTCAAACGAGGATTAACCAAGCTAGTGACACTCGGCAACCAGCAATTTGCACAGTTGGAGCGCGAAGTCTCGAAAACGCTCGGTTGCGGCACTCCATCGGCACAGCCTGGATGTGCAGTGACGGTGCGCTATTTGCAGCAAACGACAAGAACAAAGTCGCCCGTTGAAGTGTTTGCTCAGTTAGCTTATGCCTTTGCACTAGATTCATCAGATTCGCGGGTAGTTGGCATCAATCTTGTTGCCCCAGAAGACAACCCGATTGCACTGCGCGACTACACCCTGCAAATGCAAATGCTGCAATTTTTGAAACGCCAATATCCCAATGTCAAGGTCGCGCTCCATGCCGGAGAGTTAACACTGGGGTTGGTTCCGACAGAGGATTTACGTTTTCATATTCGGCAAGCTGTAGAAGTGGCACAGGCATCTCGCATCGGACATGGCGTAGGTATTTTTTTTGAGGAGCGTCCCTTCGAGTTGATGGAGCAAATGCGGCGACGCGGCGTATTGGTCGAAATCTGCCTGACCAGTAATGAGGTCATTTTGAATGTTCAGGGAGATCAGCATCCTTTTAGGGAGTATTGGAAGGCTGGAGTACCAATGACCCTTGCTTCCGATGATGAAGGCATTTCCCGCATCGATTTGAGTCATGAGTATTTGTTAGCAGCAACGAGATATGGGCTGGGATATAAAGACCTCAAGCGACTGGCTCGCAATGGCTTAGAATATAGTTTCGCTCCGGGAAATAGTCTCTGGAAGTCGCCTGAGTTTAAGGCAATGGTTTCAGCTTGTGCAAGCGATACCCCTGGTGAAACCTCTGTTTCTCAAGGGTGCAGTGCCTTTTTGAACAAAAGCGATCGCGCGCGGATTCAATGGCAGCTAGAGTCGGAATTTGCTCGGTTTGAGTCATTGCAGAACTGGCTTTGATGGACTTTCACGAAAAATGTAGAGCAACAAATTAGTAGTGAAGTTTTTCATACCTGCAAGCTTTACTGCAAACAATACCTTTGCCAAAATTTTCTAGACTCTTATTTTGGCAAAGGTATTGTTCATGAGAAAGGCATTGTCATTTTCCAAGTAAGTGGGCTTTGATTATTGTGAAAAATTATACTTACAAAGTCAAGATTGTTTAGGAATAAACTTATGTATCATTATTCTCATTTTCACAATTTCCTCAAATTCTTTTGGTAAGTTTAAGGTAAAGCCAAAGCATGAATTGTTCTGGTTTTGCAGAACTTAAATAGCTGGGAGAAAAGTTATGGATACTGCTGTCAAATATGACATAGAAGTTATTAAAGAAGAAGCGCGCCAACTTATTCACAAAGGACTTGTAAGACGTAACCAGCCAATTTATGCTTTGTGTCAGTACATTCCTGGTCGAGATTGGATTTGTGTTGAGCTTGAGCTAGAAGAAAATGACTTTTTACTCAGAGATAAGATTATCGATCTATTGGGTCGTGAAGACTGGATTGAAGATTAAAACAAAAGTGTAAAGCTAAAAATGTAACAGTGTTGCTTGAGTAATAATTAAGTGAGAGCCAATTTCGGCGTTACAGAAAAGTGGGATGAATTGGGGCAAGCAGGGGAGAATTTTGGAAGTTGCTAAATCATTCCGCAAATATGCAACGCCAATTTTATTTAATGCTATTTCAACAGTGTCGCAACTAAATCTTCTGCGATCAGATGTTTAGGTGCTTGTGGTATTTTCGGGATGAGTATTGGTGCATTGCTAGCGATCGCATTCTTGCGGTTAGAATTCCTAAAGCTGCCGAAAAACTGCGCCGCTTGTTCTAAATAAAATTTGGCGAGAGTAATTTATTTAGAATTCAGAATTCAGAATTCTTATTTCAAAACAAAACATCCATAAAAGTTCTCTAATAACATTTAACATTCATTCTTCTGTAATTTGCATTCCAAAATGTAAATCTACCAACGGCGATAATGCCTAATGGTACAATAACAGAAGCATGAAAGCGTGAAGACGAAACTCCTCATTTCTCCTCAACAACTCACATCAATGCTAGGAGAAAAATCATCACAGACTGTCATTATCGATACGCGAAGTCAAGAAGATTATGCTATTTGTCATATTTCTCAAGCCATAAATATTAGAGATTTTTTCACCTATCTTTTAGAGAATTCGTCCCCAGCAGGATTAAAGGAATTGCAAGAGCATTTTGCAGAAATCATGAGCAGGGTAGGAATATCTGGTGCAGAACAGTTAATTGTTTATGAAGATGCTTTAAATAAAGGTTATGGTCAATCTTGTAGAGCAGCTTTCTTGCTGAAATATTTGGGCTGCACTCAGGTATCTATTTTACACGGAGGATATAGAGCATGGCTTAAGGCAGGATTACCTACTACCGATGAAGTACCGAAGCGTGAAAGCAGCATATTTAGATTGCATCCCAATGCTGACATAATGGTGACTACCACCGAGATGTTGCAAGCAATTGAGAATCCAGCAATTATTAAATTAGATGTGCGCGATCGCAACGAATGGCTTGGGTTGAGTTCTTCTCCTTACCATCCTGATTTTTGTCCCCGCAAAGGTAGAATCCCTAACTCTGTATGGTTAGAATGGCATCATCTGATGAATTCTGAATCGGAAATCCCTACGTTCCGATCGCCAGATGAAATCCGAGAAATTTGTCAGTCAGTGGGTATTACTTCCGAGTCCATTGTGTACATTTACTGCTTTAAAGGTTCAAGGGCTGCGAATACATTAATAGCCCTTGAAGAGGCGGGAATTTCTGCTAGAAATTATTTCGGCTCTTGGAATGAATGGTCTCGTGATTTTTCACTACCAATTGATAGTAGAGTCATACAATGAGCGTATAAAGCAATACACTTGGCTTAAGAATGTGAGTAGAATTATTGCGTCGCTACAGTGCAAATACACTTTAACTTAAGCGCGATCGCTAAACAGTAAGTATGTAGGCATAAATAAATTTATTGTTTGTAGTAAGGACTTTAGTTCTGATAATCCTTGCTCTGAGGGATAAATCGCTCACTACAAACTAGGAGTTTATTTTATATTTAATTATGTCTACCTACTTATTACCAAACTAGTATTATTTAATGCCCAAGTATCCATTTGAGCATACTGTTTTGCAAATAGGTAGCCATCTGCATCACTCAAAAAGCTCATAATAACTCATTGACAATACGTGACGGCTCTGAATTATTTACCCATTGATTCTGACTGCTAAATTCTGAATTATTCTTCAATCAAACATCAACATTTATCTGTTCTATCTGTCTAGCGGCTTTATCCCAAAGCTTTGCTGAAGTCTCATCTTGCCAATGAGTTCTCAGATGTTCCGCTTTTTTGTGACATATTCGCTCTAACATTTCTAATATTGCAGATAATGTCAATTTATTAATTAATGATTCTAAAATCTCCATATATTCTTTGTGCATGATATTTGCCTCCTTAACGTCATCTAATATATGCTGACAAAACCCACTTGTTCTTAACCTGTATATTAAGATTTATTGCGGAGTGGTACTAATATTCTGCCAGCTTCTATATGCAGTTTAACCTATTTTGAATACTCAATTTTGAGAATTTATTTTTAATAGATGAAAAAATTGTTTAATTCAAATATTTCCTCACAAGTTCCTCAAGTTTTTTATCTAAATTAAAAATAGGGTTGGATAACTAAAAAGTATGAATTGTAATGCGATGGCTTCTCTACGAGACGCTACGCGAACGCCCGCCGTAGGCATCGCAATTGGTTACGGTGATGCAAGTTTTAGCGTCCGAAAATTCCCATGTGCAAGTACAATCGCTCTTACCTAACTCTTCCAATGTTATCGCTGGACATACCGCGTCAAGCCCTGTAGGTCATTGACGGTACCAGGAGTGAACTTTGAATTGGGTGAAAATCTATCACCTCTTGCTGAACAAGGAATAGAGATAGCAATTGATCAAATAAACCACTTAATCAAAACTGCGAGGAAAGAATTATGCATGAAGTTGGCATGATGCAAAATATTCTTGATGCTGCTGTTAAACGAGCTAAAGACGAAGGCGCTCAACATATTCGTTTAGTACAAATGCGAGTGGGTGAGGCATCTGATGTAGTGCCAGATTCTTTGGAGGTTGCCTTTGATGTTGCCAAAAAAGGAACAATAGCGGAAGATGCCAAACTGCAAGTAGAGAATGTCCCTGTTGTTTGTTATTGCTCGAATTGCAACATGGAATTTCACCCGACTAGCGAACTGAATGAATGTCCAGAGTGTCACCAAGCTTATTGTGAAGTGCGTCAAGGCAACGAGTTTGAACTAGCTTTTCTAGAAGTGTCTTGATTCATCGCCTGAATCTTACCAAACTTTACTCATATTCAAAATAAACCCAGGCAACACCAACTCGCCATTCACACTAGTAGGATTATCTAAACATTCTTCTGGCAATCCAGGACGATAAATATAAACTTTACGCTGCTTACGGTCAATCAACCAGCCTAACTGTATTCCTGGCTCATTCATATATTCCTCCATTTTTTCTTTCAAAGTCTGGAGGTTGTCGCTAGGAGATTTTAGTTCAACTACAAAATCTGGACAAATGGGTGCAAACTTTTCCTGTTGTTTTGGAGACAGAGAATTCCACGGATTTAAAGTAATGAGTAAGGAGTAATGAGTAATGAGTGGATGAAAAATGGGTATTTACTTATTACTTATTACTTATTACTCCAGAATCACCGCGCCTTTAGGTCGGTGAAGATGTCAACTTCTCGGTTTCCTGTCTCTGAACCAGTAGGAGGCATAATTACCAATTCTCCAAATTTATTTCGCTCAATGCGTAAGTCACGATTCATTTGACAGAATTCAAAAAATTGTTCGTCTGTCATTTGCATTGATGACGGAATTTGCAAAACCAAAGGGGATGAGAACATAGGGATTTCCTCCAGGTTCGGATGTTAGCCCACTGACTATATTCTCACGCAAAAAAAACAAAGACGCCAAGATATAACTTTGCGTCTTTGTTTTTTATCAGAAATCATTCTCAGATTTACTTGTTAGGCTGAGGAGTCATCCGCAGATAAGGTTTGATTTCCTCGTAACCTTTGGGGAATTTCTGTTTGAGTACTTCTGGATCTTTCAGTGAGGGGACAATTACAACATCCTCTCCATCTTTCCAGTCAGCTGGTGTCGCCACGCTGTAATTATCAGTCAATTGCAGAGAATCAATCACCCGCAAAAGTTCATCAAAGTTGCGTCCCGTGCTGGGAGGATAGGTGAAAGAGAGACGGAGTTTCTTGTTGGGGTCTATTACAAAAACCGATCGCACTGTCACAGCCGCATTAGCATTAGGGTGAATCATGTCGTACAGATCGGCAACCTTGCGATCTGCATCTGCCAAAATTGGGTAGTTAAGGGTGGTGCTTTGAGTTTCTTCAATGTCTCCCACCCAGCCTTTGTGTGATTCTACGTCATCAACGCTGAGTGCGATCGCTTTGACATTGCGTTTGTCAAATTCTGGTTTGAGCTTGGCAACTGTGCCAAGTTCTGTTGTACAAACAGGTGTAAAATCAGCAGGGTGAGAGAACAGCACAACCCAGCTGTCACCTGCCCATTGGTAAAAATCGATGTCGCCGTGTGTTGAGGCTTGCGTAAAGTTGGGTACTGTGTCACCTAGACGGAGAGCCATGAGAGATTCCCTGTAGTTAGAAAGGCATATATATTCTAGTATGCCATCATGACATAAAACCCCTATTTCCCAATCGGACTTTAGCAGTTTGAAACAAAATTTTAGGTTGTCAGCGCTCTCGGATAAAGGACGAAAGAGAGGTAAAGCTATTGACTAAAGTACATATATATGCATTTAATTAATATGTTTTTCCTACAGGTTTTTCTTTACATAAAGAATTGCAAGTATCAGGGTGATATCTGACTACAAGCCATTGCACCTCTTGGCTTGTTGAGTTGCAACATTTCCACATTATTGCAGAATTACAGGAACCTTTATTGGCATAGATACAATATTTTGATAAGTTTGCAACCTGTTAAAATTTTAATTTTTGTAACGTAATAATTGCGAATAAAAACTACAAATATACTTATTATTTTTGAATTATGAATTACTTATGATGATAGTAATCTTTTTGGTGATTGGTGTTATCCTTAGCACAACTGCAAGTTTTGTTTTTAGAGTTCCCTGGTTGATGCCGATTTTAGGTGCTGCTGTCCCCTATCCAATTTTCTTTTCACAAGTACGTCGTCAACAATATAAAAGTGCTTTTTGGTGGATGTTACTGTGGGGAGTTTTGCAGAGTATTACTGTAATGATAGGAACAACAATCGCACCAGAAACAGCAGCAAAAGTTATCCTGCGTGGACAATCATACACTACAGAGATGTTGCACTGGATTCGCACGGGAGAAGGTATGGAAGGTTCACTCAATTTATTTTTACCAAACCATTTATTGCACTACGGGATTTTTTGTATTCTCTGCGTTGTCACCTTAAGTAGCATGGCATTGATATTCGGCACTTGGATGCTGAACTACATGAATTTTTATGTTGCAGAATTAGTAAAATTTAGTGCTAAACCCTGGCTAGCAGCTATTTTAGGGTGGTATCCTTGGTCACTTATGCGGATAATCGGGTTTATCGCCACTGGAGTAGCTTTAGCTGCATTGGGATTGAATTTAATAACTCGCATCAGAGGCGAAGTTCCAAAGTCTCCCTTTCCGAAAACTTATATGTTGATTGGAATTGGTTTTGTGATTGCGGATATCGTTGTCAAAGCGGTTCTAGCACCTATTTGGCAAAAACTGCTGTTATCTGCATTGGGTTAAACTTATTTGTTCGTCAGAATTTTTTGGTAGGCTTGGATTGTTTGCTTTGCGATCGCATCCCAGCTAAAATTTCCCAAGGCATATTTTTGGGCATTTAATCCTCGTCGTTGGCGTTCTGCGGGATTTTGCAAAGCCTCTTGCAGTAACTCTACCAATGCTTGCACATTTGTTGCACCTACCCAACCCGACTCGCTATCACGTATCTGTTGACAAATATGCACTTGGTCAGAAATGACTACAGGTACACCTGCAACCATCGCTTCAGCGACAGCAATCCCAAAATTTTCGTAGTAGGAAGGTAAGACAAATAAATCGGCCGCTTGTAGTAAACTAACTTTGAGTTCACCAGTGACAAAGCCCGTAATTGTAGTGTGCGATCGCAATGGTGAATTTTGAATTTGGGATATTATCTTTTGTTCGTAATCTGGATCTTGAGGATTTGTCCCAGCTAAGACAAAATGAAACTTATAACCAACCGCTAACAGCTTCTCTAGCGCCGGAATCAACAAATTCAACCCTTTTTTTGGGTCAATTCGTGACATAAACAGCACCATTGGTACATCTTTTGGTAGTTCTAACTGACTACATACATTTTTAATAGAAGATTGACGGGGAATCACACCCAAGGGAATCACCAAATCTGGTGTAGATACTCCAAATCGTTCTGATATTTTAGCTTCTTGGTCGCTGGTAAAATGAATTGCTGCGGCACTAGCTAAATTTTGACGTTCTATAATTGCAACATAAAGCTGTTTCAATTGCTTTTTCTTCTGTAAATCAGCCGGATCGAGAGTACCCAAAGGACGGAAAATATAAGGTAGCTTTTGCTGACGACAAACAAGAGCAGCAGCACTAATTATTGGCGAGAATAAAGCGTGAATGTGTGCTATGTCAAACTCGTGAGCATGACGTTTTAACCAGTTTAATAAATCGAGGGAAAATTTGTAGCGACGAAATGGGGCGCAACGAAAGTAAATGATTTCATAGCCATCTTGTTTAATTGGGCGATTTAAAGGGACATCCAGAGGTGTTTGACCATTATCACCATTACTATCAGTTGTGAGAATTGTAACTTCTACTCCTTCTTTTACTAACGCTGGAGCTAATCCAAGTACCATTTGACTCGGCCCACCGTAAATTAGAGAAATTGAGGGAACAATTTGTAATATTTTCATTTTTTATTTGCTCATGACCAACTCTTGATAAAACTCTAATTGCTGTTTAGCCAAAGCTTTATTTGTATATTGAATCATTGCTTTTTGATAACCCATTTCACCGAGAGTATGAGCAAAATCTGGTTTATCCATTAATTGAACTAAGCAATTAGCAAGAGCTTGAACATCACCTTCAGGAAAAACTAAGCCAGCATCACCAATTACATAGGGAATTTCACCAGAATCAGAACCAATCACAGGAACTTGGCAAGCCATCGCTTCAATTAGCACATGACCAAATTGCTCTTTCCAGCCAGCAGAAGTTAAGGTTTTAAACTTATAAGTTGTTTCTGAAGGTAATACTAAAGTATTCATTAAATTGATATAACTTGCAACCTCGTCATGGGGAACACTTTCTATCAAAATTAATCGTTCTTTAATATTGTTTTCTGCGGCCATTTTCATTAATTCACTTTGCAACTCTCCCCGTCCCAATAATAGTAATTTCCAAGGTCTATTTTTCAAAGTAGCTAAAGCTTGCAAAAGCGTTAGCAAACCCTTTTCTTGGACAAATCTCCCTACAAAACCTACTACAAAATCCTCTTTTTCAATGCCCAACTTAGCTGCTAACTCTGGTTGAGCTTTGGGAGTAAATAAACTTTCATCTACACCCAGTTGTGGCATTACTTTAATTGCACCTGTATATCCCCGTTGCCGTAAAACCTCTGCTCCATCCTGATTGCCAGAAATAATACCGTGGCTGTGGTTGAGGTTATATTTTTCTAATAAAGAAATTGGTGGTTTCAGTTCATAAGGAAGATTCCACCAGGTAAAAAATACATTTTTTGCCTTGAGTCCTAATAGCTGATTTAAGGCAATCATTTGAGTATAAGCCAAGGCTCTAGAACCTTGTTCAACTTGGATGATTTCGGGGCGAAATTGTTTGAACAAAGATATCAAATCAGCGCCAAATGTAAGAAGCCCCTGATGATTTTGACTAAAATTAGAAACTGGAACTATTCTAAATCTGCCTTCATCACGGTATTCAGTTTCAATAATTCTGTTTTGTACACCGCCTGGTTTCCAGCGCTTTGGGACTACAACTGTCACTTCAATGTCAGGTTCTAGTTGAGATAAAGCGCGTAATTTCTCACAGTTGAGGTCTACGATATAAGTGTGACTAGCAACTAAGATTTTCATTGTCATTTGTCATTTGTCATTTGTCATTTGTCCTTCACTAATTCCTAACTATTAACTCTTAACTCCTAACTCTTAACTCTTAACTCTTAACTAAACTTGTGGGAGCATCCAGTTTTGGAAGATTTATCATTTATGGGAAAATGTAAAGGGAAAT